>JAMORZ010000140.1 GCA_027063295.1 Sulfurimonas sp. | reverse complement strand
TGCTCCATAAAGTGCTTTCAAAAATCTTCTCTATCATTATGCTTCACCCTCCATCTCAACCCATTTTTGAGCGATACGCACCGCGTTTGTTGCAGCACCAACACGAAGGTTGTCAGCTACGACAAACATATGGAGCATATTTTTAGAGTAGTTATCCTCTCTGATACGACCAACAAAAGTCTCATTCATATCTACACAAGTTGTTGGCATAGGGTAGAGTGCTTCACTTGGCTCATCTACTATTACAATGTTTGGAGCTTTTCTAAGGATCTCTCTAGCTTCTGTGGCACTCACTTCAGAGTCAAATGTAAGTGTAAGTGCTTCAGAGTGACCACGAAGAACAGGTACACGAACACAAGTAGCACTCAAAGCGATCTCTTTGTGCATAATCTTTGTTGTTTCATTTACCATCTTCATCTCCTCTTTTGTGTAGTCATTATCTAAAAACACATCAATTTGAGGGATAACATTAAGAGCGATTTGCTGGTTGAATGCTTTGTGCTCACTCTCATCAAGTTTAAACGCAAAAAAGTCTTGCATCTGTGTTACAAGCTCCTCCATTGCAGACTTGCCCGCACCACTTGTTGCTTGGTATGTTGCAACATCAACACGTACTAAGTCATAAGCCTCATCTAAAGGCTTAAGAGCTTGAACCATTTGGATAGTAGAGCAGTTAGGGTTTGCAATGATCCCTGTTTGTTTCCACTTTGCGATATCTTCAGGGTTTACCTCAGGTACAACCAAAGGTACATCCTCATCCATTCTGTAGTGTGATGTGTTGTCAATCACAACTGCACCAGCTTTTACAGCAGCAGGAGCAAACGCAGCACTTACACTTCCACCAGCACTAAAAAGAGCAATCTCAATCTCATGCTCTGCAAATACATCTTCAGTGAGTTCAATAATAGGAAGTTCTTCACCGTTGTACTCTACTGTTTTTCCTACACTTCTAGCACTTGCAAGTGGTACAAGTTTGTTGAGTGGAAAATCTATCTCACTTAAAACTGTTAGTATCTCTTCGCCAACAGCACCATTTGCACCAACTACTGCTACATTGTATTTTTTCATTTATTTCTCCTGTTTTACTTTCTAACGTCTAAAAAGAGTTCATCTTTTTGTATCTCTTGCGTTTCACTTAAAATCACTGCACGCTCCACCACAGAGATAAGCTCTCTGATGTTTCCTGGCCAGTTGTACTCTAAAAGTTCATTTTGTGCCTCTTTGGAGAATGTTTTTAAGTCAAACCCATATTTTTTACAGTTTTGTTCCACCATTGCGTTTGCAATGCTAAGCACTTCATCTTTGCGTTCACGCAGAGGTGGGATAGCAAGAGGGATTGTGTTGAGTCTGTAGTAAAGATCCTCTCTAAACTCTGCATTTTTTATCTTCTCATCGAGGTTTGCGTTTGTTGCTGCAATCACTCTGATATCTATTTTGATAGCTTTTGCACTTCCAAGACGACGAACCTCTTTTTCCTGCAAAGCACGAAGCAGTTTTGCTTGAACACCATAAGGCATCTCACCTATCTCATCTAAAAAGAGTGTCCCACCGTTTGCAAGTTCAAACTGCCCAGCTTTTGCCTCTGTTGCATCAGTAAATGCACCTTTTTCAAACCCAAAAAGCTCACTCTCTATGAGGTTTTCAGGGATCGCTGCCATATTGATAGCGACAAAAGGCTTTTTTACTCTTGGAGAGTTTTTATGGATATAAGAAGCAAAAACCTCTTTACCAACACCACTCTCACCAAGCAGTAGCACACTTGCATCTGTTTTGGCTGCTTTTTGTGCGATGTTGAGCACTTTTGTGAGCACTTCGCTTGAGCCTAAAAACTCAGTACTTGAGCTTTTTTTGCGTTTTGGAGCTGATTTTTTGACTTTCTGGATCTTATCTTCACGCTTGATCGCAGCGATAAGATCATCGATCTCAAAAGGTTTGAGTAAAAAATCTTTCACCCCAAGGTGGATAGACTCAATAGCACGGGTAAGTGTTGCGTTTCCTGTCATAATGATCACCTCAAAGCGACCATTTAACTCTTTGACAAATTCTATACCGTCCATTTTGGGCATATTAATATCTGTGATAACAAGATCAAAACTATCATCTAGTTTTTTGAGTGCATCTACTGCATTTTTGAAGGCGATCACCTCAAACTCTTTATAACCACCCATGGCTATCTCAAGAGATTTACGCATATTTATATCATCTTCAACGATTGCAATCTTCACAAACTATCCTATTTGAGCCCTATTTTAAAGGTGAAATTATAGCGAAATTATCATTAAAATCGACTTTGAAGCAAGTTGTTTTGAGTGTTAGTATTGTTGTGGAGCTATTTTGAAAATTTGTTGTTTTTTCTTGATGCTCAACACTCAATCCGAGTTTGTGAAGATAAGAGATAAATCTTTCATGGTTATTTATGATAATTTTGTGAAGATCGGTTGAGCCATTTGATTCTAATTCTAAAAAATGTGTTGCTTGTCCCGAACATTTTTGCATAGCTTTTGAGATAAGGAGAGATTCGTTATAAAGGGCAGTATCTTTTACCACATATCGGTAAGAGATAAGATACTCACTCGCCAAAAGTGGGAGTGAGCTAAGAACAATTAGTGTGCAAAGTCTGCGTATGATAGAGTTATCTCCATCTCAACTTCGCAAAGACCATCTTTAAATGTTGTCTCTACTATATTTGCATTTCTTACCATAGCTCTTACGGATGTGCGAACTGATGAGCGTTTTACCATCATATTTTGGATGTAGTCTTCACCATCAACTTTTACACCTTTTACTTTCTCTGCAATAAGTCTGTATGCATCAGCAGTTGCTGCACGCTTTGCAAGAGCATAAGCTTGTGCAGGTGAAAAAGTATTTACTGGTGCAACACCTTGTCCAATAACACTAATACGTATAGAAGAATCTTGTTCAAGAACATCTTCTCTTTGAGGTTGTGCTACAGGTTGTACATTTTGTTGAGCTTGCGTTGTTTGTGGGCACACAACAGTAATGTTCGATGGTGTTGTATTTTCTGTTTGTGTTGGAACTTCTTGAAGTCTCATTGGTGCTTGGTCTGTAGAAGAAGCAGGAATAGTTGTTACTTCCGTAGCAAAAGCACTTACACTTAAAAGAGTAGCTAAAATGATAGAGTATTTCATATACTGTGTCCTTAACTAGGGCACTTAAAATGCCCTGTATGTTGTAATTAACTCTTACAAAGCAAGAATTATTCCAAGTTGAGTGTATTCTCTTCTTGTAATGGAGTTTCATCTTCATCTTTTTCCTCTTTAGGACAACGTGATATTGAAGCAACTTCATCACCTTTAACAATATAAACCCCAGAAGTGTTACGGCTAGATTTTGATATAGACTGCATATCAACACGGATCATTTTTCCAGCTTTGGTAAGTGCCATCATATCCATAGATTCATCTACCATCAGACATCCAACTATATTTTTTCCTGTTTTTGTTGTCATTTTCATAGCGATTACACCACTACCACCACGATTTGTAAGTCTGTACTCACCAGCATCTGTACGCTTACCAATACCTTTTTCTGCAACAACTAAAATCTCTTGTTCATCATTTGCAATGATATTTGCATCAACAACTTCATCACCATCATATTTGAACTTGATACCTCTAACACCACGTGTGCTTCTACCTTGCTCTCGAGTTTTTTCAATCTCAAACTTAATACACTGAGCAAATTTTGTTACAATAAAGAGATATTGAATCTCTTTGTCTGCGATTTTTGCTGTAATGAGTGCATCATCGTCATCAAGCACGATCGCTCTTACACCATTGCTTCTTATATTGCTAAATTCACTTAGGTTTGTACGCTTTACGACACCATTTTTTGTAAAGAAAACAAGAGATTTTTCTTCACTAAAGTCAGTTGTTGGGATGATAGATTGGATCTTTTCATCTGCAACAAGGTTGATGAGATTGACAACTGCTTTCCCTTTTGCTGTACGGCTACCCTCTGGGATACGATAAACCTTGAGCCAGTGTAGTTGTCCACGATCAGTTACAAATAGAAGTGTATCGTGTGTATTACATGTAAAGAAGCTCTCAATAAAGTCATCATCATAAGTAGTAACAGCAGTTTTACCTTTACCACCACGTTTTTGTTTTTCGTATGCTGCGAGTGGAACACGCTTGATATAGCCACGGTGAGTGATAGTTACTACCATTGGCTCATTAGGAATAAGATCTTCGATGTCTATATCATCATAATCATCTTCGATCTCAGTACGACGTTTTTCTGAGTATGTCTCTAGAACTTCGTTAAATTCTTCATCGATGATACCTTTGAGTACCTCTTCACTTCTAAGGATCGACTCAAGATACTCGATAAGTTTCATAAGCTCTTCAAGTTCGTTGATGATTTTATCTATCTCAAGACCAGTAAGGCGACCTAAGCGCATAGCAACAATGCTAGCAGCTTGGATTTCAGAGAAGTCAAACTCACTTACAAGGTTTGTTTTTGCATCATCTTCATTTCCTGAAGCACGGATCACACGGATAACATCTTCGATGATATCTATCGCTTTTTTGAGACCTTCTAAGATATGTGCACGAGCTTTTGCTTTTTCAAGGTCAAAGATAGTACGACGAATGATAATCGTTTTACGGTGGTTAATAAAATGTTTTAAGATATCAATAAGACCAAAGATACGTGGCTCTTGGTTTAGGATAGAGAGCATAATGATACCAAACGTTACTTGCATCGCAGTTTGTTTAAAAAGGTTGTTAAGTACTATCTCACTCATTGCATCTTTTTTAAGCTCAATCACTACACGCATACCATCACGGTCAGACTCATCACGGATAAGTGAAACACCATCTATCATCTTGTCTTTTACAAGGTTGGCGATATTTTCGATAAGACGAGATTTATTTACTTGATATGGAAGCTCATCGATAACAATGATCTCTTTTTTACCACTTTGTTCTATGTGTGTTTTGGCACGAACTTTAATACGTCCACGACCAGATTCATAAGCATCCATAATCCCTTTTTTACCAAAGATAATACCACCTGTAGGAAAATCAGGTGCTTTGATATGCTCCATAAGTTCAACTAAAGAGATATTAGGATTTGCTAAAAGTGCTTTGAGTCCATTCATAATTTCACTAGGGTTGTGGGGAGGGATATTTGTAGCCATACCAACCGCGATACCACTTGAACCATTAATAAGCAGGTTTGGAACACGTGTTGGCATAACATCAGGCTCTTTTGTAGTTGCATCGTAGTTATCTATCATATTGACAGTATTTTTATCGAGATCTTTTAAAAGCTCTCCTGCATACTTTGTCATACGTGCTTCTGTATAACGCATAGCAGCTGCTGAATCACCATCAACAGAACCGAAGTTTCCTTGTCCATCTACAAGTTCCATACGCATAGAGAAGTCTTGAGCCATACGAACAAGTGCATCATAAACAGCAGTATCACCGTGTGGGTGGTACTGACCGATCACATCACCAACGATACGAGCAGACTTTTTAAACTTTGCACCATGCGATAGATTGAGTTTGTCCATTGCATAGAGGATTCTTCTGTGAACAGGTTTAAGACCATCACGTACATCAGGAAGTGCACGTCCTACAATAACACTCATTGAGTAGTCAAGGTAAGAGTTTTGAAGAGTCTCTTCTATGTTTATAGTTTGTATATCGTCATTAGTTAGCAAATTAGCCATGAAACACCCTAGTAATAAAAAATAATTTGAGTGATAATAGCTTTTTTTCCCTTAAGAAAATGTTTAAAAGTAGAAAAAGTAGAGGTGATTAAAAATTAATCACTTTATGGGATGATCTCAAAGAGAACTAGTATATACTTCGACTTGAAAAATTTCACAAAGCATTTATATGAAAAAATGGTTAGTAGCACTTATGCTCGCTTTACCATCTTTAGCACTTGCTGAAGATAAGTTAGATACAGGGGATGCTGCATGGATGATGATGTCTATTGCATTAGTATTACTTATGACACCAGCAGGTCTTGCACTTTTTTATGGTGGTATGACACGTTCTAAGAATGTTTTAAATACATACGCTATGGTTTTAGGTGCATTTGTTGTTGCATTTATCGCATGGATCGCTGCAGGTTACTCTATGGCATTTGGTGATGGTGGAGATATGCAAAAGTATATCGGTGGATTTGGTAACGCATTTTTAAGCGGTATTAATTGGAATGATTTAAGTGGAACATACCCTACTTATGTATTTGTTGTTTTCCAAGGTACATTTGCTGCTATCACTGTTGCTATTGCTTCTGTTATTGAACGTATGAAGTTCTCAACATGGTTAGTGTTTGTTGCAATTTGGACTATTTTTGTATATGCTCCTGTAACTCACATGGTATGGGGGAGTGGAGATGGTGCTTACCTTTTTGATGCTGGTGCTTTAGACTTCGCTGGTGGTACTGTTGTACACATGAATGGTGGTCTTGCTGGTTTAGTACTTGCTTATTTAATTGGTAAACGTACAGGTTACAACAAAGTAGCTATGAAACCAATGTCTGTAATGCTTACTGCTCTTGGTGCTGCATCTGGTGTTGTAGCAGGTCTTGTTGCGATCACTCCAGCTGCTGGTTTCGTTGATGCAAGTGGAGCGATGATTGTTGGTGGTGTTGGTTCTGTTGTAGCATTCTTTGGTGTTGCAG
>JAMORZ010000139.1 GCA_027063295.1 Sulfurimonas sp. | reverse complement strand
ATTTAACCAACAGCACCTATAATATAAAGTGGTGTTGCATTTGTACTAAACTCATTATACTCAAGCATATCTGGTAGTCTTAAAGTAGACAATGGTACTTTTTCTAACTTCTGAGTTTTTATTTCTGATGCAACTTTAACAAAAAAGAGCTTCCCTAGTGCTTTAATTGGCTGATTTTGATTAAAATAAAAGGCATCTTTTGCAAAAAGAGGAATATTTTTTAAAACACTTAAAGATTTTAAAAATACATAAGCAACTTTTATCGCCATAAAACTTCCAGGTCCATTAGCATAAAAGAGTGCTTGAACATCATATTGATCAAAAAGTTCTTTATAAAGCACAGGAAGAATATCTGAACTTTTTTCTTCACTTTTAATACTACGAATAAGCTTATTATCTTGATAAACACCTATCATAATAGGTGAACTAAGAGCAATAAGTAAAATATCAACCTTTTTTTTAGGCATAGGCTTTTTCAAATTCAGCTGTTTTTGCACCCACTAGCTCTACAACTTCATAATTTTCTGAAGATTCTAAAAGTGCCAAAGTCAACTTATGATTAAGATCATGGCTTCCAGCCAAAGCTTCATAATTTCCTATAAAATTCATCCCAACAAGACTCATATCACCAATTGCATCGAGAATTTTATGACGAACAAACTCATCATCAAAACGCAACCCTTCTAGATTGAGTATTTTTTTCTCATCCAACACAATGGCATTTTCCAAAGAACCACCAAGCGCTAAACCTTTTGAACGTAAGTATTGCACTTCATGTAAAAAACCAAATGTTCTAGCACGAGCTATCTCTTGCTTATAACTCTCTTTTGTAAATTCTAAAACGTACTCTTGCGTTTTAATTACTGGATGAGGAAACTTAATAGTAAAATCATACTTGAGATCTTTTGCTGGAGAGAGTTTAACATACTTATCGCCCTCTCTTACTTCTATCTCTTTTTTTATCACCATCACACGTTTAGGAACATCTTGCTCAACAAGTTCTGCTTCATCAAGAAGCATACAAAAACTTGCACTGCTTCCATCCATAACAGGTACTTCATCAGCATCAACAATTATACGGAGATTATCGATTCCATAAGCATATACAGCAGAGAGCAAATGTTCTATTGTAGAGATAACATGCCCGTTTTTACCTATAACTGTTGCCATTTTTGTATCTACAACATTATCTGGAACAAGAGGAATAGAAACATCAACATCACTTCGATAAAAAACGATTCCACTATTTGACTCAAGGGGTTCTAGTCTTAACTTTACAGGTGAACCTTTGTGCAGTCCAATACCTACAAGCTCAACACTCTTTTTAATTGTTGTTTGATACATCTCTTCCCCTTATAATTGTCTTATAAATTAATTTCTATCAATAATATTTTTAGCACTTTTAATAACATCAGTTATATTAAGTTTAATCCATTGCTTATCCATCCACTCTTGTGGACGAACTTCTATCCCTTGCACTAAAACACCAAAGTGCAAATGATCACCCATAGCATAACCACTTTTTCCTGTATTTGCTATAGCTTCACCTTTTGTTACAATATCTCCTTGATTTACTTTTACACTAGAACAATGCCCATAAAGTGTGTAAAGACCAAGTCCATGATTTATTATAGGCATATTACCATAAAGACCATTATAATCACTATACACTACTTCTCCACCATTTTGTGGTTTTATCTCTGCCATCGCATTTGATGCAAGATCAAGCCCTAAATGATATGCTTCTGATATAAACTCACCATCGTAATAATATTTTCTGTGATCTCCAAAATATGCTACTACCTTTGCATTTTTCAATGGGT
Source organism: Sulfurimonas sp. (assembly GCA_027063295.1). Lineage (GTDB taxonomy): Bacteria > Campylobacterota > Campylobacteria > Campylobacterales > Sulfurimonadaceae > Sulfurimonas. The sequence goes on along the minus strand of JAMORZ010000139.1, from coordinate 4,848 downwards.
ACATCTTACGAACTTTAAAAGAGCTCAAGAGTTCATCATCTGCAACTTTTGATGTTATCTCATGGATCAATTTTTCATTTTTAGCACGTACATCTTCATTGATAATCTTAAACTGCTCTAACTTCTCATCAACACCTTCTGTCTCAACAAACTCCTCTGCTAAATCAGCAATCTTACCTTTTAAAAATTTATCACTCAGTTTTATCTTTGATAACCTGTAATCTTTGTGTTTTAAATACAATGGCACATACGCTTTAGAGATATTTCCAGCTTTATCTTTTGCGATCACTGTTGCTTTAAATGTTCTATCTTTTACAGGCCATGCCAACAAAGAGATATAGTATCCCTCTTTATAAAAAGGTTGAGGCTTAAAATGTTTGTCGTTATTTCCCAAGATATAAAGTTCATCAAGGTTTTCATCCTTTACTTTAAAGATAACAAGTGCTGAACCACCTTTAGAAATTTTATAAGAGTTCTTTACAATACTAAGTTGTGGTTTTCTCTTATCTAAAGTAAGCTTTGCACTTTTTGCAGTTGCGTTTCCATTTAAAAGATTCCATTTACTAAAATCTGTTGCCTCAACAACAATCTCAACAAACTCATCCTTTGTTCTATAAAGAGTTCTAGGAGCTTTTACTTCTAAATGGATTTTTGTTTGCGGAGTCATAAACTGCTCATGTGAAAGTGTAACAATATCTGTTTGTGTTTTGAGTGTAATCTTATACTCTTTGATACCACTAGCATCATCAATAGTAATCTCTAAAGGTTTTTTCAAATTCCAATAACCGTTATTTTCAATATGAATTGCAGGTACTTCCCTCTCGAATGTTGCCGAAAAATAAACATATAACAAACTTGCAACAACAACTACTAATACCGCTATACCACCAAATGATGATCTTTTTTTATAACCCAAACTATTTATCCTTCAATAATTTTAAAACTTTATTCTGATCTTTTAAGATCACTTTTTTAACATGTACAAGATGAAAAAACTCATACAGTATTTCATCTAACTCTTGCATTGTCGCACCTGAAGCGACAAGATCTTTCCCATCAAAATTGATTACAACAGAAGTTCCATTCTCTTGCAACAACATTTTCTGGAATAAAATACCTTTTAAACGAAATTTACTTAAAGATTCTTGATAATACAGGGATTTTACACAACTTTCATAATCTGCACCAAGTGCACATAATTGAGCAAGTTGAGCAAAATATGTACCATCATGACTGTGTGGATATACCGATCTAGATTCTTCGATCAAGCCACATAAGAATGCTGTTGCCATTTTTACATTACACTGAATTTCATGTTGAACAAAGTCGCTATAAAGTGATTTCGATGGTACTTTAAAAATTAAATCTGCACTTGTTGGAAGTGTAGATCGTATCTTCTCATACCAAGGAAGTGCTCTATAACGCTTATCAACCTCATCATAACAGACCAGTGAAACTTTTTTGTGCAACCTCAATATATATGTATAGAGAGCAGAAGCATTCGCCAAAGATTTTGGTGTTGCTTCTAAAACTATATGTGTTGATGTTTCTATCTTGTCAAACGGTATCACAATTCATCTTTTTTTCAAATTATATACTATTTTTTATTCATCTTGTAAACATACGCCAATACCTCTGCAACAGCTGCAAAGAGTGCTTCTGGTATCGGTTTATCAACTTCAACTTCTGCATACAAAGATCGTGCTAAAGGGGGATTTTGTACAATATGAACCTCTGCTTCACGAGCAATCTTTTTTATCTGCAAAGCAATATTGTCCACACCTTTTGCTATAACGATAGGTGCATGTGATTTTTCACTATCATACTGAATAGCAACAGCATAGTGTGTTGGATTGGTGATAACAACATCTGCATTTGGAACTTCAGCCATCATCCTTTTTCTTGATGCTTGCATCTGAAGCTGACGGATTTTAGACTTGATTAGAGGATCCCCTTCCATGTTTTTCATCTCATCTTTGATCTCTTGTTTAGACATTTTTAGATTATCAAAATATTGTTTTCTTACAATAATTATATCAATAATTGCAAAAATAAAGATGATAAAAAGCATAACAAATGCAATGATTAAAATCTTATCTTTAAGCCAATCTAATTGATCTTCTAAACCAAAAAGTGCAACTGTTGGAAGCTCTATAATAAAATAAAAGAAAAAAACAAATCCAACCCCTAAAGTTGTAAAAGATTTAAATGTTATCTTCACACCTTCAATAAGTTTTTTTAACGAAAAAAGATTTTTTGCACCTTTAAGGGGATCTATTTTTTTAAAATCTGGCATAATCGCTTTTGTTGTAAACAAAAAACCAAACTGCGCCATAGCTGCTGCAACACCAGCAATGGCTACTGCCGTTGCAACTGGCAATACCATAAGCAACGTTTCTCGAAATGTAACAATAGCAATATCGAGTAAAAAAAGTCTATCGATATGTGTACCTAAAAGTGAAAAATAGTACTGAAAAAGCAAAATCATATGTTTTGCCATAAAAGGAAAAAGCATTAAAAAAGAGAGAATTGCTACAAAAAGAGTTATCACACCAGAAGTATCTTGCGATTTTGGTACATTACCCTCTTTTCGGGCATCCTCTATCTTTTTGGAGGTGGGTTCTTCTGTTTTTTCAGCATCATCAGCCATAAACTACTCCAAACCCAAAAAAAAGTTTTAATCCATCTTCATAGAAAGATCGATCCAGTTTGCCTGATGGATGAGTGAGCCTGAACTGATCGCATCTACTCCACTCTTTGCATACGACTCTATAGTTTCAAGTGAGATGTTACCACTAGCTTCTAAAAGTATATGTGGATATAACTCATCTCTAAACGCAACGATCTCTTTGATCTGCTCAGGCGTCATATTGTCACACATTACAATATCTGCACCAGCATCAAACGCCATCTTTGCTATCTCAAAACTCTCAGCTTCCACCTCTATCTTTGCAGTAAAAGGGATCTTTTTTCTTGCGTTTATGATGTACTCTTTAAGATTTGCTATGGTTTTGAGATGGGTGTCTTTTATCATCAAAGAATCATCAAGTCCCATTCTGTGATTCACTGCACCACCTGTTCGTGTGGCATACTTCTCAAAAACACGAAGAAGCGGACGAGTTTTACGAGTATCGAGCAGTTTTACACCATAAGGCTCCACAAGTTTGACATATCTGTTTGTAAGTGTTGCGATAGAACTTGCATGAAGGAGTATATCTAAGATGGTTCTCTCACAACGAAGCATTGTGTGTGAATCAGCTTTAAGCTTTAGTATAAGCTCTCCAGATACAAAACTATCCCCATCGTGTTTGAGCCATTCTAGATCTATGTTTTGCAGCTTTGCTAAAGCATCTACATACACTTCACCAGCCACGACACCATCGCTCTTTGCAACTACTCTTGCACTTACATCCACAGCAGGTTCTACTAAAGCATAGAGATCACCTCTTCCTACATCTTCAGCCAAAGCATCTTGTACAAACTGCTCAATCATAATTCTAACATTCTCTCAAGTGCGATTTTTGCCCATTTTTGTGTTTTCTCATCTACCTCTATCTCATTGATAGGTGCACCATCATCGATGGCTTTAAGAGTATCATACACATCTTGAAGTGTTGTCTCATTCATCGTTGGGCATTCTGGTTTTGTAGAACTGAGCACATAAGTGTTTTTAGGACGAAGACGATTTACCATGTTAAACTCAGTCCCCACTGCTACTTTTTGATCTTCTGGAAGCTCTGTGATATACTTAATAAGCTGTGAAGTTGAACCTACAAAATCACTCGCATCACAAATAGCAGGATCACACTCAGGATGTACTGCTATGAGGATACCTGGGTATTTTTTACGGTAAAACTCAATATCTTCAAGTGTAAAAAGTTGGTGTACTGAACAAAAACCATCATAGCAGATGATATCACATTTGTTTGGATCTTTATCATCTACACCTATTACCATAGATTCTAGCCCCATCTGGTTTGCAATATTTTGTCCCAAACATCTATCTGGCACAAAAAGGATCTTTTTACCCTCTCCCAGTGCTGTTGTGATAATCTTTTTTGCATTTGAGCTAGTACATACCATACCACCCATCTCACCCACTTTCGCTTTTACATCAGCACCAGAGTTAATATATGTAATAGGTAAAATATTTTCATTGCCTATGCCATTGTCATTTAAAAACTTTACTGCTCCATCATACTGCAAATCTGTAATCATACTTGCCATCGCACAACATGCAATCTTTGGCATCACAACACGTTTCTCAGGAGAAAGCACTTTTACACTTTGCCCCATAAAACCAACACCACAAAAAAGTACAAACTCAGCATCATCAGCTTTGGTCTTCATCGCAAGTTCAAGTGAATCACCTGTGATATCACCCACTTCAAAAACCTCATCTCTTTGGTAAAAGTGTGCAACAACCGTAACACTCAACTTCTTCTTAAGTTCATCAATTTTTACTTTTAGTTCTTCATTTGTAAATTGCAAAAAATCATCCTAGTTTGAATAGTTATGTAATTATAACAAAAAAAACTCTACCTTGAGTCTTTTTTATATAACTATAACCAATAAGAGAGTAAAATTCGCATAAATATTTCTTAGGATTTTCAATGGATTTTTTATTTAACACAAATGTACAATTTTTTATTGCTGCATATCTCATCGGAGGGATCCCCTTTGGGCTTCTTTTAGCAAAACAGTTTGCAGGCGTTAATGTCAAGGCTAGTGGAAGTGGAAGTATTGGTGCTACAAATGTTTTAAGGGTAGTAAAAGAAACAAATCCATCTTTAGCAAAAAAACTTGGTATAGCCACATTAGCTCTTGATGCCATCAAAGGTGTAGTTG
>JAMORZ010000138.1 GCA_027063295.1 Sulfurimonas sp. | reverse complement strand
CTTTTTTTCATCTTCAATCTGTTTTGTGATATCTATATCAAAAATCACTAAAGCATCTTTACCATTGTAACAGATGGGATGGATATAGGCTTGAACATAGTATCTAGAACCATCTTTACGTTGATGTTGCGTTCTGTTAACAACCTTATTAGTAACATCAATAATCTTTTGTAATCGTAATGCCTGATCTCTTGTAAGTTCTGGATTTACCTCATAAATATCCATCTCTAACATCTCTTCTAAAGTGTACCCTAAAGCTTCTCTTGCACCCTTATTTGCATAAAGATATTTGTGGGTATCTTTTTCGATAATATATATCTCATTTGAAGAGAACTCAATGAGGCGGGAAAGCTCTTCTGCCTGATGCTTCAGCTGTACCTGCTCTGTAATATCTTGTGTACATCCTATGATTCTGATTGGATTACCATTCTCATCACGGATCGCTTGACCACTGACAAAAAGATGACGCAATTCCCCATCATTTCTGTAAATTCTACACGGCTTTGCTACAACATCTCTTGTTTCTAGAACTCTTTGCATCGACTCTTGAACCATTTTTTTATCTTCTGGTACAACATGATCTAAAAAGAGTTCTACACTTGGAGCGACACTCTCATCCTCTCCATATATTTTGTAGCTTTGTTTTGACCAAATAGATTTTCCAGTAGTGACATCTATCTCCCAGCTTCCAAGCTTTGCCAAAGCTTCAATACGCATAAAAGTATCTTCTCTTGCTTTGAGTTTTTGTAAAGCTGTTTCAATATCATCTTTTTCTATGTCAATTGGCACTGCAAAAGTCCTCTAATTCTTTCATATTTTGAGTATAATACTAAAAAATTACAAAATTTTCTTTAAAAAAGGTAAAAAAATGTCTAAAACAAAAAATTTACCCATATTTCTACTAATGATCTTCAATCTCTCTACACTTTTTGCTTTTGATACAAACTCTTTTTACAGAGACAACACAGCAGCTTACATCCAAAAAATCACTCATAATCTTGTAGAGCAATACACAAAAAGCCAACAGCTCACTACCTTACAAGAAGGAACGATTTTACTCTATGCAACACGTAGCAGTCATGACTATAACTCCACTCTTCCCATCACACAACATATTGATGAAAACCTCATCTATGAAATGAACCAATGTGGATTTAAGGTAGTAGATACAAAAGCATTGGATCTTTTAAAAATTCCAAAAACTAAAACAAAATATGCTCTGTTTTCAACATATACAAACTACAAACATGAGATGGTTATCAACTCAAGAATTATCAAAAAAGAAGATGGTGTAGTAATCGCAACAGCACAAGTGCGTGTTCCAAGAAGAGTGCTAAGAGATGTAGAGAAACTCTACGATAAGGATGGATGGTTTAACAAACAAGAGAAATAGTGTTATTTCTCCTGAAGCAAGTGCCCCATCTGTGAAGATTTTACATCAAGATAATCTTTGTTGTGTTCATTTGCTTCCATGATAATGGGGATGCGCTCAACTATCTCAACATCACTTATAGAGTTGATCTTATCTGGATTATTTGTCAAAAGTTTAATCTTCTTGATCCCAAAATGATGAAGTATAAAAGTAACCACTTCATATGTTCTCTCATCTGCTCGAAATCCCAACTGATGATTTGCTTCGATAGTATTGAGACCTTTATCTTGAAGTGCATAAGCATTGATTTTGTTAAGCAGACCTATATTTCTTCCCTCTTGACGTAGATATATCACCATCCCATTACTCTTCTCTGCCATCTCAAGGGCATACTCAAGTTGCTGGCGACAATCACATTTTAAACTGCCTATCGCATCTCCCGTTAAACATTCGGAGTGTACACGAACTACAGGAGTCTCTTCAAGCTCCTCTTTGTAGATAACAAGGTGCTCTTTTGCACCCTCTTGAAAAGCTTTTACTTTAAAATTTCCAAAACGTGAAGGAAGGTTTGCTACATCTGATATAGTTATATTCATTAGTTTAATCTTTAAAAGGGTAAAATATTTTATCTAAAACATAATTATAGCAAAAATGCTTAAAAAAAAGGTTTAACAATGTTTCAAAGATTTAGAAGAAATCGTCTTAACAAACATCTACGCTCACTTGTAAGAGAAACGCATGTAAGCACAGATGATTTTATCTATCCACTTTTTATCCGCAGTGGTGAGAACATCAAAACAGAGGTAAGCTCTATGCCAGGTGTTTTTCAAATGAGTATCGATGTCGCTATCAAAGAGTGCCAAGAGTTAAAATCTCTTGGATTGCATTCTATTTTACTCTTTGGTATTCCAGATACTAAAGATTCCATAGGAAGTGATGCACTCTGTGAGCACGGTATTATCGCTTCAGCAGTTCGTGCTATCAAAGAGGCTCATCCTGATATGTTTATCGTTACAGATCTTTGTTTTTGTGAGTACACAGATCATGGACATTGTGGTATCATCGATGAGAAAAATGAAACAGTAAACAACGATGCAACACTCAAAATCTCTGCTCAACAAGCACTTATCCATGCAAAAGCTGGAGCAGATATGATAGCACCGTCGGGGATGATGGATGGTATCATTCAAACACTCAGAGAAGCTCTTGATACAAACGGGTATGAGAACCTTCCTATCATGGCATACTCTACCAAGTTTGCATCAGGTTACTACGGACCGTTTCGTGATGTAGCAGAATCAGCTCCAAGCTTTGGAGACAGATCAAGCTATCAGATGGATCCAGCAAACCGTCGTGAAGCGATCGCAGAGAGTATAAGCGATGAAGCACAAGGTGCAGATATCTTGATGGTAAAACCAGCTCTTGCTTACCTTGATATCGTAAGAGAGATCAAAGACAATACATCTTCACCAATGGCAGTGTATAATGTAAGTGGAGAGTATGCGATGGTAAAATTTGCAGGGATGAACAATCTCATCGACTATGAAAGAGTTGTGATGGAGACTATGGTTGCGTTTAAACGTGCCGGTGCTGATATTATTATCTCGTATCATGCCAAAGAAGTAGCAAAACTGCTTAAAAAATAGTATAATAAACACTTATTGAAATTTTAGGAATATTTATGAGACACTTTTTAAGCTTAAGAGATTTCACAAAAGAGGAAATTTTAGAGATCGTCAAGATCGGTTTAAAGATCAAAGACAACCTCAAAGCAGGTATCTATAACAAAGAGCTTGAGAACAAAACTCTTGCAATGATCTTTGAAAAAAGCTCAACTCGTACACGTGTAAGTTTTGAAACTGGTATGTTTCAACTTGGTGGGCATGCACTCTTTTTATCAAACAGAGATATCCATCTTGGTCGTGGAGAACCTGTAAAAGATACAGCAAGAGTGATCTCTTCTATGTGTGATATGGTAATGATTCGTACTTTTGAACACTCTATGATAGAAGAGTTTGCATCCTATTCTAAAGTACCTGTAATCAATGGCCTGACTGACTCTTTTCACCCTATTCAGCTTTTGGCCGATTATATGACCATGGTGGAGTACGGAATCGAGAAAGATGCAGTGGTTGCTTACATTGGTGATGGTAACAATATGACACACTCTTGGATGTTCTTAGCTGCAAAACTTGGCTTTGAGCTTCGTATAGCTACACCAAAAGGGTATGAAGTAGATGCTGATATACTTGAAGAAGCTCTTGTATTTGCAAAAGAAAGTGGAGCAAAGATCACTGTGATGAATGACCCCAAAGAGGCAGTACACGGAGCAACGATCGTTACTACTGATACATGGACATCGATGGGTCAAGAAGATGAAAAAGAGAAACGCATCAAAGATTTTCAAGGTTTTATGGTAGATAGTCTTATGATGTGTCTAGCTGCAAAAGATGCAAAATTTCTTCACTGCTTGCCTGCATACAGAGGGTATGAAGTTTCAGAAGAGATTATGGATTCTCATGCAAAGATAGTATTTGATGAAGCAGAGAACCGTCTGCATGCACAAAAGGGTCTTATGGTTTGGCTTAGCCAACAAGTTTAAATGGAGTAGATTATGAAACTTTTTCTATCAGTAACATTGTGTTCAACACTGCTCATGGGAGCGCAAGTTGTTCAAGTTGGTGAGAGATTTGAAAACTCTCAACAATGCCGAACTTGTCACAACCGTATTGTAAGTGAGTGGTCACACTCGTGGCATGCAAAAAGTCACTACAACAATGATGAGTATTTTCAAAAAAGTATTGACTATGTAAGCAGAAAAAGTAGAAAAAGTCTCAATGCTGTAAAAGTACAATGTGCAACATGCCACAACCCTCGTATCTCTGTCACTTCAACAGATGAGAGTTATGAGATTGCTGCTGTTATGGAGCTTGATAACGACTCAGAGGTAAACAAAGCAGTTGATGATAACTCCATTAGTGAAGGTGTAAACTGTGTTGTTTGCCACAATATAGACAAGATCCATGATGAGTACGACGAGACAAAACGTGGTATCGATAGAGTTGAATGGACACCTTCAGGCACCATGACAGGACCCTATCAAGATGCAAAATCACCCTATCACAAAACCATTCATCACGATTTTATGGACAAAACACCCAACAAACTCTGCTTTGTATGTCATGCAAACGATAGAAGTATCAAAGGGGTAGTTTTTACAAATATGCAAAAAGAGTACAAGGGAAACCAATCGTGTGTAGAGTGTCATATGGGTGAGCGACACAAGGATGTAGCTGCAACATACCAATACAATGGAAAAACAAAGATTAGAGATGTAAGACACCATGGCTTTGCTGGAGCTCATACAAAAAAACTGTGGAAAGATGCACTCTCACTTCAACTCTCACAAACTGATGAAAACCTTATCATCACTATCAATAATCCTCAGCCACACAACATACCTTCAGGGTTTGGAGCAAGGGAGATTCTTGTTCACATAGAGTATAGAAACTCAAAAAAAGTACTTAAAAGATCAAATATCTCACTTTCTCGTAACTATACAAGAAAGAGAAATAAAATAACTATTCCACATCTAGCTTTACAACAGACAAAAGATCTCTCCATCCCTGCAAAAGGCAAACGTGTCCTCAAACATCCAAAACTACTTGGTGCAACAGAAGCAAAAGTAACACTTTATTATCGTCTTGTTAACACAACTGTTTATAATCTACTCGATTTAAAAGAGAAAAAATGGAGAGAGAAATACCTTATAACTTCAAAGACTTTGAAGCTATAAGGTATAAAAAAAGATGGTTCGCTTAGAACCACCCTTTTGAATCTTCAAGGATAGCACGGTTTATGCTGTTATATGCTTTGATGATACGACCGATAAGCTCCGTACCTTTTTCAAAGTACTCATCTGCATCAACTTGCTCAGGATGTTTTAACAGTTTTTTCTCCGCTAAACGTACATAATCTTTTACTGCTTTATCAATAGCATTTACTTGAGAAGAGAGATTTGATGGTAACTTACCTGAATGTTTTGAACTGAGTGCACTCATTTGCTCCATCAACTTTCCATTGAGTGTTTTGATCTCTGTTGAGAGTGCATAAACTTTCTCAATATCAGACTTTATAACTTTGTTTTTTGCTGCAATACCTGCACCATAACCACGTAGACGTCCTACATATTCTGTCAATGGCAACATTGTCTCCATCAATACAACTGATGCTTCTTTCCCAAAACCATTGAGTTTTTTTGCTGTTCTCTGGTTTACAGTTTGAGCTAGCATTAAGATCTCTTCTATCTGCTCTGTATATGCTTCAAACACCTCTTCTGCATTGCGTTTAAATGCTTTGTTATTAAGCTTAATAAGAGCTTTGGAGATAGAACTTGCTCTACTGTTTACAACAGGATCGGCTGCCAATGATGTTGACTCCATCTTCCCAATAGCTTTTTTCATATCACCTCTTGTTCCATATATAAGAAGAAGAGTCTCAGTGTTTCCATTGAGATATGAATTGGTTAAACCCCTTGTTTTTTGTGTTGCAAGAAGTAAATCTTTAAGATTACTAACATAAACACTACTATCTGCTTGTTCAGCATTACTAAATAATGACTTTGCCTCTAAGTTAAATATGAGAAGCGCCATAAGCAAAAATATACGCACATGAATCCTTTTGTTTTAAAGTGTGCTACATTTATAGCAAAAAAACTCTAAAAAGTGAATAGTTAGTGAATTATTTAATAATTTATCCCACTAAGTGTTCTTATTTTATCCATCATTGGTGCTGCAATTGCTCTTGCTTTAGATGCACCACTTTGTAAAATCTCTCTCACCTCATCTTGATGTGCCATATAGTACTCTCTTTTTTCACGGTATGGTCTAAAATACTCCCACATCACTTCAGCAAGATAGATCTTAAAATGACCATGCCCCTCACCACCAGCTTCGTAGCGTTTTTGAAGATCTCTACATCCATCTTCATCTAAAAAGAGTTTTGCCATATTGTAAACATTACAGTTTTTCCACTCTTTTGGCTCTTCAAGTGCTACTTGTTCTGTCACTATTTTTTTGATGGTTTTGAGTTGTTTTTTCTCCTCACCAAAGATGTTGACACAGTTTCCATAACTCTTTGACATCTTTTGCCCGTCAGTTCCAGGTACAGTTTGTACCTCCTCTTGTACCTGAAACTCTGGAAGTGTCAAGATATCTCCATAAGCATTGTTGAACTTAGTTGCAATATCACGAGCGATCTCAACATGTTGTATCTGATCTTTTCCAACAGGAATGATCTCAGGAGAGTACAGAAGTATATCTGCTGCCATAAGCACAGGGTATGAAAAGAGCGAATGGTTAGCAGAGATCCCTTTTGCAGTTTTGTCTTTATAGCTGTGTGCACGCTCTAGTAGCCCCATCGGAGTAAACGCAGAAAGTATCCAGTAAAGCTCTAGCACCTCTTTTACATCTGATTGCACCCAAAAAACAGACTTCTCAGGGTCAATTCCTAAACTTAAAAAGTCAATC
>JAMORZ010000137.1 GCA_027063295.1 Sulfurimonas sp. | reverse complement strand
CCCATTCCATTGTTTACCCCTTTGTAGTTTTTAGTATCTTGTTGGTACTCTGTAGAGTTGAGCTGTTATGTTTGTAACTGTTTGCTTTGCAGTCTCTTTGATAAGCTCTTGGGTTTCTCGGAAATATTGCACAAGACCATCCATACTTCTATCAAAACTTTTTATAAATTTTTCGTGGTCTTCTCCAGCAAAAGTTGATTTTCTGATTACATTACAAGTGAGTTTGTGGAGTTTTTCCTCTGTGAGGTTGTTCTCTATAAAGCTTTTTAGTGCTGAGTAGATTTTTACAAGCTCTTTGTTTTATTCAGAGAGAATACGGTTGTGCTCTTTGAGGGTGCTTCTCTTTTTTTAGGGATGTTAGCTCTTGTTGGTTTTGTTGGTGCATATGTGCAAACTGAGCTTGTTGCTATGTAAATTGCTCTTGGATAGATTGGAGCATTTGGATGATTTGTTGTTCTTGTTTTCCTTTTGTATGGTTGGAATGATGCTGTTATTGTAGCAAATTATGAAAAAAAAGTTGTGGGGTTAATCAAATTACAATAACTTTTTTAGTATAATCACCTAATTTTTTCAATGGGATATCTATGAGTTATTATGAGTCTATAAAACCACTACTTTTTAAACTACAACCAGAAAATGCACACCATGTTGCTGAGTGTGTGCTGCGTTTGCCAAATATGTGTCAGATACCGTTTAACCCTTTTTTAAAGTCGCACTTTATCGCTGATGATATACTCACACAAGAGATCTTTGGCAGAAAGTTTTACAACCCTGTAGGGCTTGGTGCTGGGTTTGATAAAAATGCAACGATGATTCGTGGAATGCAAATCCTTGGATTTGGTTATACCGAGATAGGTACAGTCACACCAAAACCTCAAGCTGGTAACCCAAAACCACGTATGTTTCGCCATGTTGAGGAGCAAAGCATCCAAAACGCAATGGGCTTTAACAACGATGGTGCATACAAAGTTGTCAAACGTCTCAAAGAGCGTTATCCATTTACAACACCGATTGGGATCAATATCGGTAAAAACAAAGTGACACCAGAGAGTGAGGCTATTAGCGACTACACACACCTTATCAAAGCATTTGATGGGCTTGGGGATTACTTTGTTATCAACATCTCATCACCAAATACACCAGGGCTTCGTGACTTGCAAAATGAGGAGTTTATCACTCGCTTGTTTGCTGAAGCAAAAGCACTAACAGATATGCCTATCTTACTTAAAATCGCTCCAGATATGGAAGTAGAAGATGCTGTGGCACTTACAAAAATGGCAGTTGAAAAAGGTGCAGATGGTATCATCGCAACCAACACAACCATAGACTACTCACTTGTAAAACACCCAAAAGATATAGGTGGGCTCAGTGGTGCAGTGCTTAAAGAGAAAAGCTTTAAGATCTTTGATGCCATAGCAGCAGAGCTTTATGGAAAAACAATACTTATCTCAGTAGGTGGGATAGACTCAGCAGTTGAAGCTTACAAACGTATCCGTGCTGGAGCTTCACTTGTGCAGATTTTAAGTGGGATTGTATTTCATGGTCCAGAGATGATAAAAAATATCAACACAGAGCTTATAGAGCTGCTCAAAGCTGATGATTATAGTAACATCACAGAAGCTATCGGGGCAGATAGAGCATAATGAAGATTCTATCTGCTTTTCTACTCTGCACAACTCTTGCGTTTGCAGGAGATTTTATAGAGTACAAACACACTCCAACCAAAACAAAAACACAAAAAAGTGAGATACACACTATGCCTTCACCATTACCGAAGTATGAAACAAAAACACTCAAAAACGGACTTGAGATCGTTGTGATACCACTCCACAACAACACAGGAGTTATCAGTACTGATATCTTCTACAAAGTGGGAAGCCGCAACGAAGTGATGGGAAAAACAGGGATCGCTCATATGCTTGAGCATATGAACTTCAAAAGTACCAAAAACCTTGATGCTGGTGAGTTTGACAAAGAGGTAAAAAGTATAGGTGGCGTAAACAATGCCTCAACAAGTTTTGACTATACACACTACTACATCAAATCAAGCTCAAAAAACCTCAAAAAGTCGATAGATCTTTATGCTGAACTTATGGCAAACCTTAACCTCAAAGATGAGGAGTTCCAACCTGAACGGGATGTAGTTGCAGAGGAGCGTCGCTGGAGAACAGACAACTCACCACTAGGGTATCTCTACTTCAAAATGTTTAACAATGCCTATGTGTACCACCCATACCACTGGACACCGATAGGGTTTATGAATGACATTAGAACATGGAAGATAGAAGATATCAAAGAGTTTCATGAAACTTACTATCAACCAAACAATGCTATTTTAGTAGTGACAGGTGATGTTGAGCCTAAAGAGGTTTTCAAACTTGCAAAAAAAGCTTTTAAGGGTATCAAAAACAAACATGAAGTTCCAGAGGTGAAGTTTGTAGAACCTGAGCAAGATGGTGCAAAAAGAGTTATCATACACAAAGAGAGTGAAGTGGAGATGCTTGCTATCACTTTTCATATACCAAACTTTCAACATAAAGATCAACCAACACTCTCAGTGATCTCAGAGATACTCTACTCAGGAAAAAGCTCACGCCTTTACAAAGAACTCGTAGATAAAAAACGTCTTGTAAACTCCATCTATGCTTACAATATGGAGAACAAAGACCCTGGTCTTTTTATCTTTTTGGCAACTTGTAACCCTGGTGTCGATGCTACAAAAGTGGAAAAAGAGCTCATAAAACAGATAGAGCTTTTAAAAACAACACAAGTAACACAAGAGGAGCTTGACAAAGTCAAGATCAACACAAAAGCTGACTTTATCTACTCACTTGAGAGCTCAACATCTGTAGCCAACCTCTATGGAAGCTACCTTGTGCGTGGTGACATCTCTCCGCTTATGAGTTATGAGGAAGATATCAACAACATCACAGCCAAAAAAGTGCAAGATGCAGCCATCAAGTACTTTGACTTTGACAAATCAACAACACTCATCTTAAAAAAACCTACAAAATAATCACTTTTTTCCATTTGTGCCACTTAGGTGGCGCAACTCTTTTTAAAAATCTTCTATACTTTCACTGTAAATAAAAAACAACTATCCAAAAGGAGTCAAAGATGTTAGTAACAAGATATAACCCAGCAAGAAATATGAGAGAATTTAGAAGAGGATTTGACCTACTTAACTCAATGTTAGAAGATTTTGAAACAGAAAATACAAGTAGTTTTAAAGCAGACTTTACACCTGCGATTAACACTCGTGAAGGTGAATTTGCATACCATGTAGAGGTTGATCTTCCAGGTATGAAAAAAGAGGATATCAATATCCAAATCGAAGATAATACTTTGGTGATCTCTGGTGAGAGAAAGATCAAAGAGGAGCTCAAAGAGGAAAACTACTATAAGATTGAGAGTAGCTTTGGATCATTTTCAAGAAGTTTCGCGCTTCCAGAAGATGCAGATATTGAAAACATCCATGCAGAGTCAAAAGATGGTGTTTTAGAGGTTGTTGTACCAAAACTACAAACACAAAAAGTTGAAAAAGTGAAAAAAATCGAAATCAAATAGTACTAAAGGAGGATGTTATGGATATTGTAAAAACTGCTAAAAATGTTGCAACTGAGGTAGAAAAAGGTGCTGAAGTGGTAAAAGAAAAAGTTGGCGAAGTTTTTGACAACATAGCAAGCCACCTCCCTTTTTCAAACTTGGCAAAAAAAGAGGACTCTACATTTCATCTTGAAGTTGATCTGCCAGGTGTAGATAAAAAAGATATTTCCGTTGTGGTAGAGGATGGAGTACTTATAGTGAGTGCTGTACGTAAGTTCAAAAATGAACTTACACGTGATAATTACTATGTATGTGAGTCTGCATTTGGTAAGCTTGAGCGTCGCTTTGTGCTTCCTGAGAGTGTTGACACCAAAAAGATCGATGCGAAGTATGAAGATGGTCGTTTGACTATTGAGCTTGAAAAAACACAAAAAGCAAAACCAAAAGCGATCAAAGTAAAATAGATATTAGCTTTTTTTGTGTATCATTGGTTCTATGAATGCATTAGAACCAGTGAATCACCAACAACTTATTCTTCAAGAGATTGACAGATCTCCCATCTCCCTTTCTCATAAGAAAGATCTTTACTTTAAAAAAGGGGAAGACCCTCTAGCTCATACAAATACACTAAAATATTTTTACTTTATAATGAGTGGTAAAATCAAGATTTATGATATAGACTTTGAAACATCAAAAGAGCAAACACTCTATATGCTCTCACGTGGTGATATGTTTGACACAGTTGCACTCCTTGATGGCAAACCAAATGAGTATATCTCAGAGGTGCTAGAAGATGCCCATGTGATTCAAGTACCACTTGAAGATGTCCAAGAGATGATACTCAAAGATGCAGATTTTAGACAGTATTTTTATGCTTACATCGCTTCACAACTCAAAGCGATGGAAAACCTTGCAGTGAGTTTGTCGTTTTATGATGTATACCAAAGAGTACTGCAACTCTTTGCACGTTTTACAAAAGAGGTAGATGGCAAACCACAACTCAATGTAATAGACAATCTCAAGCATGATGATATCGCTTCGATGGTGGGAAGTGTAAGAAAAGTGGTAAACAGAAGCCTTCAAAAACTCAAACAAGATGGTATCATAGATATTTCACGTAAAAATATCCACATAAAAAACTTTCAAAAACTGCTTGATAAGCTCTCTATATAGATGTAGTCATAGGGATATTTACAGTTACACAATTCTCACTAATATCCATAAAAAAGTCGTTGTTCTCAGCTATCACTTTGAGCTGAGAAGTTGATTCTTTAGATAGATGTGCAGCACTGATAACGATAGAAAAGAGGCTGTATTTTTTATCTTCAAAGCGAATATGCTCACCAATTCTATAAAAAACTTTTGTGTGGATAGATGAATTTTCTAAAAAACAGTCATAGATCTTGTTGAGAAGTTTGATAAGTGCATTAGAATCAACAACAACGTCTGGAATGGTAGGATCATAAATCTTGTTAAATTCAATATTTGAACTAATAGAATGTGTTGAGATACACAGATCGATAATAGTAAAGATATTTGTTAAATCACCATGTGGTTTTGGTGTTGAGAGTTTAAAAGATGGAGTTTGATAGAGCTTGATACCAAGCTGTTCTTCATTTTCATAACCAACAGTTAACCCAAAAAACTTATAGCGACCAAACTCAAGATCTACAAATGTAGTTTTAAAGCCAAAACTGACACTTGCATAAGTTTTTGCGACTTCAAAAAGTTCTTTAGTGGTAACTGCTCCAAGAAGAAACTGAGCTTCAGCATTGAGAGAGAGTACTTTACTATTTGCATCAAACAATACAAAAGGGTTGTAGTCATACTCTATCCATTGCTGCTCAAATGTCATATCTACTCTTCAATATAGTTTTTAAGTTTACGACCAACTTTAGGGTGTTTTAGCTTTTTAATAGCACTTGATTCGATCTGACGAACTCTCTCACGTGTTACACTTAACTCTTTTCCGATCTCTTCGAGTGTTCTATCACTCTCATCATCCATGATCCCAAAACGTAGTTTGATAACCGCTTTTTCACGCTCATTGAGTTGTTCTAGAACTTGCTCAATCTGAATACGTAGATCATCTTTTAAGATTGCATCAGATGGGCTAAGTGAAGTTTTATCTTCGATAAAGTCACCATAACGACCATCATCTTCACTACCAATAGGTGCTTCAAGAGAGATAGGTTCTTTTGTGATTTTGATAACATTTTTAACTTTCTCAACTGAGAGTCCAACCTCTTTTGCGATTGTCTCAACATCTGGCTCTTTACCATTTTCTTGGAGATGTTTACGCATAATCTTGTTGATACGGTTGATAGTTTCAATCATATGGATAGGGATACGAATAGTACGTGCTTGATCTGCAATTGCACGGCTAATTGCTTGACGGATCCACCAAGTAGCATAAGTTGAGAACTTATAACCTTTTTGGTACTCAAACTTGTCAACTGCTTTCATAAGACCGATGTTACCCTCCTGGATAAGGTCAAGGAAAGGAAGTCCACGGTTTGTGTAACGTTTCGCAATAGAAACAACCAAACGCAGGTTAGATTTTGCCATACGTGTTTTAGAGATCTCAGAGATATTTTTACCACGTTTGATCTGCTCTAAAATATCTGCAAGTTTCTCTGGTTCCATATCAAAAGAGTTTTTACTCGCTTCTTTTGTTTGAACAAGTTTTTTGATCTCCATATATGTTGAAACCATTGTAGCTTCTGGAACCATATTTGCGATATCTTCTTTTGTAAGCTCTTGGATCTTCTCTACAAGGATATTGTGATTTGCACGAAGTGTTGCATTGAAGAGTGGAAGTTTATACTCAAGACGTTTTAACTCTTTGTCATACCCTTCATCAGATTTGAGTGCAGTCTCCATCGCTTTTACAAGTTCATTGATAAGCTTTGAAGTTGGTCCAAGATCTAAAAGTTTCTCCTTAAGAACTCTTTTTTTGAAAGTAAGACCAAGAAAATAATGAACTATCTCTTCATTGAGCTCTCCATCAAGATTTTCAGGTGCTTTTTCTGCAAACTTGAGCCAGTCTTTTTTTGCTTTTTCAAGAGCTTTAAAGCTTGTTGTTACTTTATCTACTCTGCTTTTATCTTTTGCTGAGAGTGTTTTTTCTTCACCATCTTCACCAAGATCTGCATCATCACCATCATCTTTTTCATCTTCAAAAGATTTAAAAAGCTCTTTTACACGACGTTCACGGTTTATAAGTGGCTCTTTATAGTCTAAGATAAAGTCGATAAGATATGGAACTGAACAGATAGCATCGATAATGATACTCTCACCATATTCTATCTTTTTTGAGATCTCAATCTCTTCTTCTTTTGTAAGAAGTGGGATCTGTCCCATCTCACGTAGA
>JAMORZ010000136.1 GCA_027063295.1 Sulfurimonas sp. | reverse complement strand
CATAGTCCAGAAAGATACAACTTTACGACCTTTTTCAATGTAAAGATTTGCTAAAGTTTGAAGCTTTTCTTTAAATTGTTCTAATGGCTCATCTGGATCACCTTTAGCGATACGTGCTACATAATCAAGTGTATATGGCTCAAGGAATTTTTTGTACTCTTCAAAAGAGATCTCCCAGTGCTTAAGACCAGCTGGCTTGTTAACCATCTTGTCGCCTTCATTGTATCCATATACTTTAAGAGCAGGTGCTTCTTTAGCAGATACGATATGTTCCATCTCATGGTTGATAGTTTCCATCTCTTTTGCAGAGTATTTACCAGCAGAACCATCTTCGCGAACAGGAGTAAGTGACTTCTCACCAGCTCTTCTCATACCATAACCCATATTTACTGGAGATGCTGCAAAAATGATGTTTTTCTTAATAAAATCCCAATCAATAATTTTTTCAGCATCATCTCTATATACAATCTCTCTAGCGATATAGTTCCACATTGCAAGGTCAGTTGATGGTGAGAAGATAATCTCAATATCAGCAAGGTCAGATGTTCTATGTCTGTATGTTGACATATTGATAACTTTTACACGATCTGGATCGCTAAGTTTTCTGTCTGTTACACGTGACCATAAGATAGGGTGCATCTCTGCCATATTTGAACCCCAAGATACGATTGTATCAGTAAGCTCAATATCATCATAACAACCAGAAGGCTCATCGATACCAAATGTTTGGTAAAAACCAACAACAGCAGATGCCATACAGTGACGAGCATTTGGATCGATCGCATTTGATCTAAATCCTGCTTTCATCATTTTTTGTGCTGCATAACCTTCCATTACAGTGTATTGCCCAGAAGCAAATACAGCTACACCTTCAGGACCACTCTCTTTAAGCGCTTTTCTGATATGTTTTTCCATCTCATCAAATGCACGTTGCCAAGAAACTTCACCAAAGTTACCATTTTTATCAAACTCACCATTTGCATTCATACGTAGTAAAGGCTTAGTAAGTCTGTCTGCACCATACATAATCTTCGCATTAAAATAACCCTTAATACAGTTAAGACCACGATTTACTGGAGCTGCAGGATCCCCCTTAACAGCAACGATCTTGCCGTTTTTGGTTGCCATCATAATTCCACAACCTGTACCACAGAAACGACAAGCTGCCTTGTCCCATCTCCAGCCACTCTCAGCTGCACTTGCACTTGCTTCTAGCTCTGCTGGTACACTCATACCAATAGCTGCTGCTGCAGATGCTGCTGCTGAACTTTTCAGAAATTCTCTTCTTGAAAGTGACATATTCTCTCCTTGATTTTTACTTCGTTAAGTGTCCATTAACATCACCATAATATCACTTCTCGAAAATAAAAAACTTGATATATGTCAATCTTATGAGATTTATAAGTTGAACTATCATAAATTGTCATTAAAATGTTACCAGTCACCTCATGTTAAGAGTTTTACACTATAATTTAGCTACTAAAATTTGAGGAAATGACTTTGAGTGTACAACCTTTTACCCACCTTCACCTTCATACTGAGTACTCATTGCTTGATGGTGCCAACAAACTCTCCAACCTTGTAAGTCGTGTCAAAGAGCTAGGGATGGACTCTGTTGCAATGACAGATCATGGCAATATGTTTGGAGCGATTGACTTTTACAAACAGATGACAGCAGCAGGGATAAAACCTATCATCGGGATGGAGGGGTATATCCATAATGGTGAAGATATAGGTGATAAAAGTACTAAACAACGTTTTCATATATGTTTATATGCAAAAAACCGTAAAGGGTATGAAAACCTGATGTACCTCTCATCTCAAGCTTTTATCAACGGTTTTTACTATTTTCCACGTATTAACAAAGAGTTGCTAAAAAACCACTCAGAGGGGCTTATCTGTACAAGTGCCTGTTTGCAAGGGGAAGTGAGTTGGCATCTTAACCTGCAAAATGAGAGAAATGTAAAAAACGGAGCACTTGGGTATGAGGGTGCACTTGAGGTAGCAAGGGAGTATCAGAGTATATTTGGTGATGATTTTTACCTTGAGATTATGCGCCATGGAATTGGAGATCAACTTTATATAGATGATCAGATTCTTAAAATCTCTCGTGAGACAGGTATAAAGATAGTTGCAACAAATGATACCCACTACACCTACCCAAACGATGCACAGTACCATGAGGCATTTATGTGTATCGGGATGAATAAACTCTACGATGATCCAAACAGGATGCGCCACTCAGTACATGAGTTTTACCTCAAAAGCCCTCAAGAGATGGCAAAACTTTTTGCTGATATCCCAGAAGCGATAGAAAATACGCAAGAGATAGTAGATAAGTGTGAAGCGTTTGTTCCTATTGTAAAGACACCAACACCACCAAACTTTAAATTTACCAAAGAGTATGCAGCAGCGGAGGGTCTTGATATCGACTTTGATGATGATCCGCCACTCCCAGCAGATGCAACAGAGGAGCAAAAAAAGCAACACCTCAGTGCAGCAGATAAAAACGATGCGGCATACTTTGTACACAAATGTAAAGAGGGGCTTGAGAACAGACTCAAAATCGTCCCACCTGAGCGACACGAGGAGTATAAAAAGCGTTTAGAATATGAGATGGATATCATCAACTCTATGAAGTTTCCTGGGTATATGATGATCGTTTGGGACTTTGTAAAAGAGGCAAAAAAGATGGGCATAGCTGTAGGACCTGGACGGGGAAGTGCAGCGGGAAGTCTTGTGGCATATTCGCTAGAGATAACCGATATAGACCCTATGAAGTATGATCTGCTCTTTGAGAGGTTTTTAAATCCTGAGCGTGTAAGTATGCCCGATATCGATATGGACTTTATGCAGGCTCGTCGTGGTGAGGTTATAGACTATGTTGTAAAAAAATATGGTCGTAATCAGGTTGCACAGATCATCACCTTTGGTTCACTCCTTGCAAAAGGGGTGATACGTGATGTTGCCCGTGTACTTGATATGCCACTCAGTCAGGCTGACAAGATGGCAAAGCTTATACCCGATGAGCTTGGGATTACACTCAATGGAAAGATGAAAGGTGGGGAGTTTAAAGAGGGGGCTTTTCAAAAAGAGCCAAAACTCCAAGAGCTTGTAGAGTCTGACCCTCAGGCTGCACGTGTATGGGAGTTTGCCAAAAAACTTGAAGGGCTTAAACGTAACTCAGGGATCCATGCTGCTGGTGTAGTGATAAGTAATGAAGAACTTTGGAAAAAAACACCAATCTATCGCCCAAGTGGGGAGGATACTTTTGTAACGCAGTATTCGTTGAACTATATGGAAGATATCGACCTTATCAAGTTTGACTTCTTGGGGCTTAAAACACTTGATGTGGTGGACAATGCTATCAAACTTATCAAACGCAGATATGACATCGATGTGGATTGGACAAAGATAGACGAGAATGATCCTAAAGTGTATGAGGTTATCCAAACGGGTGAGACTGTGGGGATGTTTCAGATAGAGTCCTCTGGTATGCAAGATTTGAACCGTCGCTTGAAACCTGATAACTTTGAGGATCTGATTGCGGTCTTGGCACTTTATAGACCTGGACCTATGGAGTCGGGGATGCTTGATGATTTTATCGAGCGTAAGCATGGGCGTAAAAAGGTGTTTTACCCATTTGAAGAGGTTAGTTTTGATCTGCTCAAAGAGACACTAGAGCCTACTTATGGAATGATCGTTTATCAAGAGCAGGTTATGCAGATAGTGCAGACCATCGGGGGGATGAGTCTTGGTGGAGCTGACATTGTTCGTCGTGCGATGGGTAAGAAAAAAGTAGATGAGATGGAGAAATACAATCGACTCTTCTCTGAGGGTGCACAAAAGCTAGGGTTAGATTATAACCTTGCAAGTGAGCTTTTTAAGTTGATTGAGAAGTTTGCTGGATATGGTTTTAACAAATCCCACTCAGCAGCCTATGCGATGGTTACATTTCAAACAGCATGGCTTAAAACCTACTACCCAAATGAGTTTATGTCGGCACTTTTAACATCAGATAAGGACAACACCGATAAAGTTGTACGCTATATCGATGAGGTAAAAAGGATGGGGATTGAGCTTGCTCCGCCAGATATTTGTGACTCACAGTTGGAGTTCTCTGCGATAAACAAAGACTCTCAAGAGGTTATCCTTTTTGGTCTTGGTGGTATCAAAGGTGTAGGGGAAGCTGCTATTGAATCGATGCTTGCAGAGCGTGAGGAGAATGGAGATTATACTTCATTGCAAGATTTTGTCAACAGAATTGAACCTGCAAAGGTGAACAAAAGGGTGATAGAATCAGCGATCAAAGCGGGTGCATTTGATAGGTTTGGCTACTCCCGTAAAGCACTGCTAGATCAGATAGAGCTGATAGTAGAGACTGCCAAAAAAGCATCTGAAGCGAAGAAAAATGCAGTGGGAAGCCTTTTTGGTGATGATGAGAGTATCACCACTGTAGAGCTTAACCTTGTAAATACTGAGGAGTATGAGCTCAAAGATATTTTGGAGTTTGAAAAAGAGACTCTAGGGTTTTATGTATCGGGTCACCCGATGGATGAGTTTCGTGAGGAGCTCGAACAGCTTAACTATACACTCTCCTCAGAGCTTGAAAATGTAAAAGATGGCTCACAGGCGATCTTTATTGGAAAAGTAGAAGAGATAACTACAAAGATAAGTAAAAAAGGGAATCAGTTTGGGATCGTGAGTCTTATGGACTTTCATGGCAATATTGAGATAATGCTCTTTTCAGACAAGCTTGAAAAACTCCAAGAGATGGATCATGAAGAGCCTATTGCGTTTAAAGGAAGAATCACCCATACTGACTTTGGACCACGCATAAGTATCTCTAAGATTATGACACTCAAAGAGGCAAAAAAAGAGACCAAAAAAGTTAAAAAAGAGATACAGGAAAAACCACCAGAGCCGATAGAACTAGCTGTACGGATAGAGATAGATGAGCAGATACTCAACTCACTTTATACCATGATACAGCAAAACAGAGGAAACAGACCGCTTAAGATAACTATAGTTTCACGACTGCACAATGTTGTGATAGACTCTGCTATACGGGTTGATTCTAAGCTTATTGAACTTTTAGATGGAAATGAACATATAGATATAGTAAGGATGTAGCGATGGCAAAGAGAGTATTTGAAGTACAAAATGTAAAATGTGGCGGGTGTGCTAACACTTTAATGACAAAACTTAAAGAGGAGTTTGGCTCCATAGAGGTAAACCTTGAGGTGATGCCACGAAAGATTATACTTGATATAGAAGATTGGAAGATTGTTTCACTTAGAGAAGCACTTAAAAGCTTAGGTTATCCAATGGTAGATGAGCAACTTGGATTTGTGCAAAATACAACAGCTCAGGCAAAAAGTTTTGTTTCATGTGCTGTTGGAAAGTTTGATGTGGCAAAAAAGGGGTAAAAGATGCAAAAAGAGGATTTTAACGAAGGGCTTTTAGGGTTTTTAGATGCTTCACCAACACCGTTTCATGCAACACAAAATATGGCTGCAATGTTTACAAACGCAGGGTTTGTAGAGCTTGATGAAAAAGAGTCGTGGCAGCTAGAGGAGGATAAAAGATATTTTGTCAAACGCAACGATTCAAGTATTGTTGCGTTTACCTACCCAAAGGGGGCAAAAGAGTATCTGATGGTGGGTGCGCATACCGACTCACCAAATCTCAAACTTAAACCAAACGCAGTGATAAAAGAGCATGGTGTGGTGAAGTTTGGAGTAGAGAGTTATGGTGGGCTTTTGCTTAATCCTTGGTTTGACAGAGATCTCTCTATCGCTGGAAAAGTAACCTACAAAGACGCTAAAGGCAATATCAAATCAACCCTTATTGATGCGCAAAAACCACTCGCTATTATCCCATCTTTGGCTATCCACCTAGATAGCAATGCCAACAAAGAAAGAAGTGTTAATAAACAAACAGATATCTGCCCAATCCTTACAACCAATGATGATTTTGAGTTTGACTCGTTTTTAAGATGGCAGCTGCATAAAAAAGAGATACTCGATGTTGATGAGATCTATGCAAGTGAACTTAGTTTTTATGATACACAAAAAGCCTCTTGTGTGGGGCTGCATGATGATTTTATCGCAAGTGCAAGGCTTGACAATCTGCTCTCATGTTATGTGGGTATGCTCTCTATCTGCTCTGTTGAAGATGATAGAGCGATGCTCTTTATCGCAAGTGATCATGAAGAGGTTGGAAGCCAGAGTGCTCAGGGGGCTGGTGGAAGCTTTTTGGAAAACATACTTCACAGAATCTTTGAGGATTATGAGGAGTATGTGCAGATGGTGCGAAGTTCACTGATGATAAGTGCAGATAATGCTCATGCGATCCACCCAAACTACCCATCAAAACATGACTCAAAACACGCTCCATACATAAACGCAGGGGTGGTGCTCAAAATCAATGCCAACCAAAGATATGCAACATCTTCAGAGACCACAGCGAAGTTTTTAGAGATGGCAAACAAAGTGGGGGCAAAAACGCAACAGTTTGTGACTAGAAGCGATATGGGGTGTGGCTCAACCATAGGTCCTATCACAGCAACCCGCATAGGGGTAGATACTATAGACATAGGGATACCAACCTATGCGATGCACTCTATTCGTGAGGTGTGTGGCAGTGATGATGCACACACACTCTATGAGATACTTGTGGGGTGTAAACTCTAATGTCACAAACCATCACACCTGAGGAGCTTAATCTTCTTATAGAGCAGACCTATAAAGTAGAAGCAGAGTTTAATGAGCTTAAAGCCTCCTATGCTCACTTGCAAGATACAGTTGAAAAGGTGGTGGAGTTTTTACCAAATGCGATCTGGATAGTCAACTCAGACAACACAGTTTTTTTGCAAAACTCCCGTGCCAGAGAGCTTTGGGAGCTTTTGAAACTTTTGGAGTACAAGAGTGAGGATTATGAGTTGCGTTTTAACTCCCACTCATACCTGATAAAAAGCTCCTCATACAAAGATAAAATCATGCTCTCAGCTACAGATATCACAGAGCAAAAACGTAAAGAGAACCTCGCAACGATGGGGCAGATGGCAGCACACCTCTCCCATGAGATACGCAACCCCATAGGGGCGATATCGCTTATGAGCTCTACACTGAAAAAAAGGGTAATACCTGAGAATATCCCCATTGTTGAGGAGATTCAACGCTCAGTC
>JAMORZ010000135.1 GCA_027063295.1 Sulfurimonas sp. | reverse complement strand
GTTTTTCTTTATTGAGTGTATTGCAAACAACTAAAATATCCTCAGGTGCATTATCTTGGAGGAGCTTTGCAACAAGTTGTAATGTTTTTGCATAAGGGTGTGTTTGTAAAAAGAAAACCTCTCTATGCTCTTTTATATATGATGTGTTAAAGAAAAAATCATACTCATGAGAATGCGTTGTGACAAGCACAAGTGGTTTATTTTGTTGGATCTGTTTGAGATACTCAACAAAACGGTTTGGCATAAGTTCACTATCATCGCACAAGAGATAATCGGCTGCATAAAAAGATTTTTTTAGAAGTATCTCATCGAGCATAAACGTAGATACTAAGGGCTCCTTTTTGAGTTTTAAAAGGTGTTGGTTGATAAGTTCTAGAGGTGTGAGAACTTGAATCTCAGAGAGATCAACTTCAACGATAGCATGCTCTATGGTCTCGAGTAGTTGCTTTTTAAAAATATCTGCAGAGAGTCTTGTTGGTTTTATTATAAGTACTTTTTTTTGAGGATTTTGCAGCTTAAGTGTTAATGCTTTTAAAAGCAATGTCGCACTTTTTCCTGAAGAGGGAACACCATTTAAAATGGTATGTTGCTGTAGATCTGTATCTATAAACTCTCTTTGTTGATAAGAGAGTAGCTCTAAAGAACTCTCTTTTTGTACAATGGTATACTGAATAAACAGATTTCCCAATATATCCTCTTTACGAGGAGGTTGCTCCAGCAATGCTACATCTTTTAGTTTTTCAAAGATCTCTTCTTCTGTAGTATCACTAAAAATGATTCTATTTTTTGGAAGAAGTTGCAAAAAAGAATCATCTAGATTTTCATACTCTTGTGTAGCTAAGTTTTCCATTAGAAGATAGTTGTGTATCTCGATACCATCATGATGGAGAAGTTCATTAAACTTTGTATGTAAAATATTTTGTTTTTTTTGAAATGCAAGTGTGTTTTCTTGAGTTTCTTGATTTTGTGCTTTTTGAATAGTTGCATTTTTGAGTTCGTCATAATTCCATGTTTTTGTTTCAAAAAGATATAATCCGCGTTGAATGTCTAAAAGCATAAGTGGTATAGAATGTGATTGTGTATGATGATAAATTGTTGCGTTTGTAAAAAGGTCAAATTTATTAATATCTGCAACGGTTTTAAGTTTTTGCACTAAAACAGAGTCAACAACAGGAAGTTCAGGTGTTTCTTTAGAAAAAAGTTTTTTGAAAAAAGTTAAGTTCATGAGTGAAGATAAAGCATACTACATAAATGCAGTAATGCTTTAAATGATTTATTTACCAGCTGCAACGCGGTCTTTAAGACCTTTACCAGCTTTAAATTTAGGAACCATTTTATCTTGAGTAGTGTATGTTTTATCAGTACCAGGTACTTTTCCACTTTTACCTTTTTGAAGAGAGGCAGTAAAACTACCAAAACCAACTAAAGCAACATCTTCCTCTTTTACCAATGCAGCAGTAACAGCATCTGTAAAAGCTTTAATAGCAGCTTCAGCCTCAACTTTAGTTTTGTAATCACCACACTCTTGTACTAATTCAACGAATTGAGCTTTATTCATAAATTTACCCTTGGATTAAAATATCTCCGAATATTTCGGCTAAAGACACTTTATAATTTATTTGCTTAAATTTTTCTTCTTTTTGGTCAATTTCAATAAATAATGGGGCTTTTTTATCTCTTGAAACTCTTTTTGAGCCTGTTTTATGAGGTTGTGAAGATTTAGTGAATTTTTATAAGAGATAATCAAAGCTGATATTTCTTTGATCTTTTCATATTTTTCTCTTTTTGCATGGATAGATAAAAAGACTTCTTCTAAGCCTTCTCTTTCATTTTTTGTTAGAGCACTCATCTATGAATCCTTTAGCTTGTTGATTTTTCTCACGACTCGTATGATCTCATCATCTTCTAGTTCACCTAACATTTTCATCACAACAGCAGCAGCTTGTGGTTTTGCACGACCGAGTTTCCAGTCTTGGTATGTTCGCATTGAGATTCCCAAAGAAGCAGACATATCTTTAAGAGATATTTTTCTTCCATTTTTTTGTGATTCAAGTGCATTGTGAAGGATATTAAATAGATCATCAATTTGCATAAGCAGAAGTATACGGTTTTAATACTTAAAAATACATTTTTATTAATATTATATATGTTTTATATATTATAAAATATAGATTATTGTGTAAAAAGTATTAATAATACAATGAAATATACGGAAAACCGTGTATATTTCAGAAGAAAAAACTTGTATGAGAGATAGATTTCATACAAGTTGGAATGGAATTAGAGAAAAAAAGAAAAGAGAGAGGTATCTAGTATTCTAAAAGATCGCTGTAGTCATATTTGGAAAAGTCTAAAAAGAGTTTACCATTTTGTTTGATGATTCGAACATCTTTACCTTCAACGGCAAGAAAACGTTTTTTGATGATTTTTTTCTGATACGATTTTAAATCAAGAGTTTTTAAGTACTCTTTGAGCTCTACAATCTCTTGTTGTTGGGGTTTTTCTTGATCACTTTGTACTGTAAGTGTTTCAACATCATGGATAGTATGGAGTGATTTTGTATCGTGCTGGAGTTGTGCATTGATAAGTTCTAAGATATTTTTTAGTTGTTCATCTTTTTGAGCATACACTTTTTCTATCTTATTCATCTCATCACGTAACATCTGCTCTTTATCATCTATCAACTTATCAATTTTTGCTTCAAGTTGTACGATTTTCTCTTTGAGTTGTTGATTTTCACGTTGGTAGAGTGATAGCACCATTGCAACAGTTGTTTTTTGTTTTTGTTGAGGTTGCAAGGGCTTTGTTATTGTGGCTGTTTGCTCTTTTTTGATCTCATCACATTTTTTTTCATCAACAGAATTCCGAGTTACAATAATATATGTTGTTCCATCTTCGATGATGTAGTTGAGTTTTTTTGAACGTAGTTTTGAATGTATCATCTCTTTTGACATTTTAAAATGTTTAGAATATTCATCAATCGTTAGTCTCATAGTGTTCCTCATGTGTTAAATAGAATTAAAACTTGGATTTGGAGGGTTAATTATACCTGAATCTCGTAACCATACCATACGTCCTCTTTTTTCTTTACCATGTTTATCTTTAAAATGGTAGTAGTTTGAGTATTTGAATTCTCTTTGTGCAAGTAGTCTGTCAAAATCTTTATGTTTTGCAAGAAATGTTTTGAGTGTTTCATAAGCAGTATCTGAAACTATCACAGTAGAGATGGTAAAGTTTTTTAACTCTAAAAATCGTGAGCAATCATTAAGTCCATCACCAATAAAATTTTTATTGCCCAAAATATCGATAAATTCATTGACTACACCATTGTGAACAGCGATACGAACACCCTCAAAATAGGGGTATTTTTTTGCAATGTGATCAGAAAAGTGATTGAAACTCATCCCTAAAATAGCACCATATCCTTTCAGCTTAGGATGTAAGATACAGTAAAAACCATCTCCAGTCGATACAAAACCTAGTATAAGCTTAGGCAGTGTGAGATTTGAGTTCTCTAGGAGTTTGTTTATCATCCTTTTGTAGCTTTGTGTTAAAAAGACAACTATCTCAAGTTGCTGAGCTGAACTTAGAGTTGAAAAGTTGATAACATCGATAAGGACAATGTCTGTGTAGATATCTGTATGTTTATTCATTAAAAGAAGTTTAGCATAAAGTTGTTTTAAATGTAGTATGGTTTATAATACAAAAATTAAATTTTTTAGGATTTGTTTATGGGTAAAGGTATTTTAGACTTAGTAAAACCAGGTGTTCTTTTTGGAGAAGATGTACAAAAAGTGTACGACCATGCAAAAGCAGAGGGGTTTGCCATCCCAGCTGTAAATGTAGTAAATACAGACTCTATCAACGGAGTGCTTGAAGCTGCTGCAAAAGTAAACTCACCTGTGATTATACAGTTTAGTAATGGTGGGGCATCTTACTTTGCTGGAAAAGGTTTGAGTAACGAGGGTGAAAAAGCAGCTATCGCTGGTGCTATTGCTGGTGCGAAGTATGTTCACTCTATGGCTGAGGCTTATGGTGTAGCTGTTATCTTGCACACTGACCATGCTGCTAAAAAACTGCTTCCGTGGATAGATGCACTTTTAGATGCTGGTGAGAAGTACTACAACCATGTAGGCAAACCACTTTACTCTTCACATATGCTTGATCTCTCAGAGGAGAGCTTGGAGGAGAACATCTCTATCTCAAAAAGCTATCTTGAGAGAATGGCGAAGATCGGTATGAGTATCGAGATAGAGCTTGGTGTAACAGGGGGTGAAGAGGATGGAGTAGATAACACAAACATAGACAATGCACTCCTCTATACTCAACCTGAAGAGGTGGCATACGCATACAAAGAGCTTAGTGAAGTATCTCCACACTTTACCATCGCTGCTTCTTTTGGAAATGTGCATGGTGTTTACAAGCCGGGAAATGTTCAACTTACTCCTAAAATCTTAGATAATTCTCAAGCATATATTGCCCAGAAGTTTCAAACTGATGCAAAACCTGTAAACTTTGTTTTCCATGGTGGTTCAGGTTCACTCCCTTCTGAGATAGAAGAAGCTATCAGCTACGGTGTGATTAAAATGAACATTGATACAGATACACAATGGGCAACATGGAATGGTGTTCGTGGCTATGTTGAGAAGTACCATGATTATCTCCAAGGGCAGATCGGTAACCCTGAGGGTGAAGATAAACCAAACAAAAAATACTACGACCCAAGAAAATGGCTTCGTGCAGGACAACAAAGCCTTGTTGAGCGTATTGAAATAGCGTTTAAAGATCTTAATGCTTTAAATAGAAATTAGTACTTGATAAAGTATTAGCTGGTAAAAGGGATAGGTAATAGATGATTTTAATGATAGATAACTACGATAGTTTTACTTATAACATTGTTCAGTACTGTCGTGAGCTTGGGGCTGATTTGAAGATTATTAGAAATGATGAGATGAGTATTGAAGAGATTGAAGCACTCTCTCCTGAGAAAATCATTATCTCTCCTGGTCCAGCTTCTCCTGATGAGGCTGGTGTAACATTAGATGTTATTCGTCATTTTAAAGATAAAGTACCTATCTTGGGTATCTGTTTGGGTCATCAAAGTATTGCTCAGGTATTTGGTGGTGATGTTGTGCGTGCTAAAAACATGATGCACGGTAAAACATCAAAGATGAAACAATCAGATGAGTGTGTGATCTTTAAAGAACTTCCACAAGAGTTTGTAGCAACTCGTTATCATTCTCTTATAGTTGACAAAGAGACTCTTCCTGCAGAGATTATTCCTACTGCGTTTAGTATGGATGATGATGAGATAATGGCTCTTAAGATCAAAGATAAAGAGATCTACGGAGTGCAGTTTCACCCTGAATCTATTATGAGTGAATACGGACATGAGATGATAGGAAACTTTTTAAACTTATGAGTGCAAAAACCATCTTTTTCTTACTTTTAGGATTAGATGCTTCTATACTTTTTTTCCAGATTTTTGGACTCTCTATCTCTTTTGCAGAAGCAGATCTTCTGTATGGAGATTTTTCCATTTTACAGTTTATTACCCAAACATCTTTGAAACTTTTTGGGCAAAATGATTTTGCTTTGCGTTTGCCTATGCTTCTTTTTCATTTAGGCAGTGATGTATTACTCTACCTTATCTCAAAAAAGTATATCTCTCAAGAGAGAGACAGATTGTGGCTATTGGCTGTTTTTATTATGCTTCCAGGTGTTGTAAGTGCTGGTGTTGTTGTGCACTCAGCAGGGTATATTATTTTTGCTCTTTTACTTCTTGTTTATCTCGAAGATAAACTTTCAAAACCACTTTTTTTAGCTCTTAGTGTTTGTACCATTTTAAGTGATCAAGGGTTTTTATATTTAGGTATAGCTTTGTCATTTTATGGATATTTCGCACAAAAAGAAAAATACTTTTTTCTCTATATAATTGCAAGTATTTGTAATGTCTATCTCTATGGAGATCACATAGGTGGGATTCCAAAAGGGCATTTTTTAGATACGATTGGTGTTTACAGTGCTATTTTTACACCTGTTGTTTTTATCTATATTATCTATGGGCTTTACAGAAGTTACTTGGCAAAAAAGAGAGATCTTATGTGGTATATGGCAGTAACCTCTTTTCTTTTTTCACTTCTTCTCTCTTTTAGACAGCAGGTCGCACTTGAGTACTTTGCTCCCTATATTATTGTTGCACTTCCACTTGTAGCACAAATTTTTATAACTTCATACAAAGTCAGACTCAAAGAGTTTCGATTTGGATATCGACTTGCTTTTATCGTCTCTATGATCTTTTTGGTTGTCAACTTTACAGTGGTGCTTTTTAACAAAGAGTTGTACCGTTTTGTATCAGTGCCTAAAAAACATTTTGCATACGATATGCACATCGCAAAAGAACTTTCACAAGAGTTAAAAAAGAGACATATAGATTGTGTAACAACAGATAGTAAAATGCAGCTACGTTTAAAATTTTATGAAATCCAACAATGCCGTAAATATATTTTGAAGCAACAACCACTTTTAAAGAAAGAAAATGATTTTGTAACGATTGGTTACAGTGATAAAGTGGTCTACAATGCTAGTGTTACTAAATTAAACAACAGATAAAGCATTTTAATAGTTCATATAACACTAAGAAATTTATTTATAGAGTTACGTTAAAATACCCTACAAATACAATTATAGGGAGTTTCTATGGCTCAAAAAGCGATACGCGAATACGATGCTAAGTCTATCTTAGCAAGACATTGGGATAAATATTTTCCAGATTTTACTTATGCATATGAAACAGTTATGGTTCAAAATGGATCAGAGCTTCTTGAAGCTGCAAAAGAGAAATCTTGGTTAAAAGAAAAAGCATTAGTTGCTAAACCAGATATGTTATTTGGTAAACGTGGTAAAAACGGACTAGTTCTTTTTAAAGATCAAAAACCAGGTGATGTTACTTTAGAAAAAGCAGCTGCATGGATTGACGAGAAGTCTTCAACTGAGCAAAAAGTTTATTTTTCATTTGATGGTGATGAGCCAACAGGTGAGCCAAAAGTAGATATGCTTACTCATTTCGTTGTTGAGCCATTTACTCCACATGATCAAAGTGAAGAGTACTACATCTCTGCTACTTGTGTAGGTGATGAAGATGTTCTTTATATGTCAGCTGAAGGTGGTATGGAAGTTGAAGAGGGTTGGGATGAGAAAGTTACTGAAGTAGCATTCCCTATTACTGCAACTGAAGAGGAGATCGCTGAGAAGATCGCTGCAAATGTACCTGCAGATGTAAAAGATGAAGACAAAGAAAATTTTGCAAAATTTGCAATCGGTTTTTTCAAAGCATACCGTGAACTTAACTTTGCATACCTTGAGATCAACCCTTTTGTAATGCAAGGAAACAAGATCGAGCTTCTTGATATGGTTGCTAAACTTGACGATACTGCTGGATTTATGATGGTAGAAGAGTGGGGTGATGTTGAGTATCCTACTGCATTTGGTATGGAAGCTAAATCTCCAGAAGTTGAAGCTATCGAAGAAGCTGATGCTAAAACAGGTGCA
>JAMORZ010000134.1 GCA_027063295.1 Sulfurimonas sp. | reverse complement strand
ACATTTTTCTACAAGTTTATGGTACTCTTTTTTGTTTATTTTATGGTTTTTCCATTTGCACTCTGCAACATAGATGCCACTTTTATCTGTTATGGTGAGGATATCGATCTCCACATTGGCATCCCAGTAACTTCCAGAGCTGATGATCTGTGCATCTCTTATATGATAGTTGAGCAGTACCTCTGAGAGCTCTTCAAAAACAAGACTTGTGTAGCTGTGTTGTTTTTGTTGAAAGTTTTTAAAAAAGTTTTCATACTCCCCCTGTGCTATCTCTTTTTTGTAGGGTGAGACAAAATAAAACCAAAATCGAACAAAAGGTTGTGTAAAAAGTACTTTATGGGAGATTCTGTGGCGGGCTTCTTCACGGGAGAGTTTTTGTCCAGCTTTTAAAATCTTTGGGTTTGGTTCACGAGAGTACTCCAGTGTGATCAAGCCTCTTTCTTTGAGAAAGTTAAGTGCTGCTCCACCATTGCCGTTGTTAAGTCCTGCTCTGTTAAATGCAGAGAAGATTCTTCTATCTCCTATGGCAAGGGCACGGAGTAATCGCTTGTTGTTTTCATCGTTGAGTGTTAGCTCTTTGAGTTTTTCTCTAAGAGGTGTAAAATTGAGGAGTATATGCTCCTCTATGAGTGCCATGAGTGGTTTTGTTGTATCTATATCAAAACCAAGTCCACCAAAGATAGAAAAGTAAGCTATCTGTGTCTCCATATCATCTGGGTAGTTTCTAAAGTAAAAGGAGCGAAATTGCTCAAGAAGAGTAGCATTTATCATGGCAGAAATTGTAGCATATTATAACTCACTTGCAAATTTTATGATCCCTATCCCATACTTTGAGCGCAGATTTTGTGTAGAATCGGTTAAAATCCTCATCTTCTCCTCCTCTGCAAAACCTATCAGGGAAAGCTCTTTTTTAGAATCTCTTGTAAAACTTGAGCAGTAGATACTCAAACGGATAACATGAAGTCTTTTGTGTATATCAGCTTCAAAAAACATTCTAAGGCACAAAGCATCAAATTTTTGTTCTGTAAAACTCTCAGCAAGAGAGATGTTCTTATGAGATTTTTGATTCATCTCATAGTGGATACTCAGATGAAATACTGTGGGAATCACTTTGAGCTTGAAAATGGCAAAACTAAGATGGCGAGCAAGTATGTGAACTCTGCGTTTGATTTCATCTCTACTATAGATAGGGTCAAAAGTTCTGCTGATACCGATAGACTTTCTTTTGTGGATTGTTTTGATGGGAGTATCAGCTTCACCATTGACTCTTTTGTAGAGTTCAGCTGCATAACTTCCCCATGACTCTAGTAAATCTCTATGTTTACGCAGCTCTCCAAGTGTGAAGATTCTTGCTTGTGAGAGTTTGTGTTGCATCTTTTTACCTATGCCTGAGAATTTCTCTACACGGATGGGATTGACAAATCTATCGAAGTTATCTAGTGTGATGGTTTTACAGCCAAATGGTTTTGCATAGGTTGTTGCAAGTTTTGCTATGTAGCGAGTTGGTGCAGCACCTATCGAGACAGGAAGATGAAGCTCTTTGTGTATCTCATCACGAAGAGATGTTATGAAAGATGGTATCTCCTCATCTTCAATCCATCCGCTCAGATCTCCATAAAACTCATCAATACTTGCTTGTTCAACAAGGGGAATCTTTAAGGATAAAAACTGATGCAGTTTATGTGATAGCTCCTGATAGAATGTCATGTTAGGTGCTTTGATGATAAGCTCAGGGCAGAGTCTGAGTGCTTCTTTGATACTCATAGCAGTTTTTACTCCATAGGCACGAGCCTCATAACTAGATGTTGTAAGTATCCCACGAAGTCGACCATCCTCATCTTGAAATGCTTCTATATCATCATCTTTTTTCTCATAGGCTTTGTAAAAAGTTGGAACAAAACTTCCAGAGTTAACAAAACTGACTGTTTGGTTTTTTGCATGGGAAGCGAAAATCTTAGTATCACTTCTCCCGCCAATAGCAACAGGTTTTCCCTCTAAATATGGTTCAATTATGCGTGCTGCACTTACAAAAAAACAATCTATATCTATATGGATCTTCATTATTGCTCCTTGGTGATGGATTGTATAAAAAAAGTTCTACAATGAAGAAAAATATGGCATCGTGTTATATTTGAAGTGCTATTTAGAGTCATTATGATACAATTACCTTATGAAAAAGCAGTTTGATGATGAGTTACATACCTTAAGTCTGAGTGATGATGGAAGTTATACAGCCTACTCAAAAGAGTATGGGGAACACTATCACTCCACAAAAGATGGAGCACTTCAAGAATCACTCAAAAAGCATATTATTCCTGCGTTTGAGTTGGTGCAAAAAGATGAGGTGCATATCTTAGATATCTGCTTTGGTTTGGGGCTCAATACCCTTGGCACTATTTACTATACACAAAAATATTTTCCAAATAAAAAACTCTATATCTACTCTCCTGAGTTAGATGAAAAACTTATCAGTTCACTTGAGTTTTTTACCTATCCAAAAGAGTTTAAAGATCTCAAAAAGATAATCACGGCATTATCTCAAACGCAACATTATGAAGATGAGAGGGTTTGTGTTGAGGTGTTTTTAGGTGATGCAAGAGAGTATGTGAAGAGATTTTCTAAGAGATTTGATATAGTTTATCAAGATGCTTTCTCCCCATCAGCAAATCCAATGTTATGGACTCAGGAGTACTTTGCCGATATCAAAAACGCAATGAAAAAAGATGGCATACTCACAACCTACTCAACAGCCCTTAAAACCCGTCTTGCTCTGCACAATAACAACTTTTTACTCTACCTAAACAAAGGGGAAGGGTATAGAAACGCAACAGTTGCAACCCTGCAACCAACAAAACTCTTTGAAGCTGTAGATATGGCACACAAGATCAGTTGTAATCCTGATGTGAAGCCACTCAGAGATGCAGAGCTCTAAGCATTGATAATCTCTAAAAACTCTTCTCCAAAACGTTCATATTTTTTGAGTCCTACACCGTTGATTTGAAGCATACTCTCTTTGTCAAAAGGTTTTTCAGCTGCGAGCTGTTTGAGGGTTTTGTCGCTAAAGATGATGTATGGTGCAACACCAAGTTCATGTGAGAGTTCTGTACGTTTTTCTCTGAGTTGTTCAAAAAGCTCTCTGTCAAACGCAAAATCCTCCTGGATAACTCTTTTTTCTTTTTTGTTAAGTTGAAGACGTGACTCTTTTATATCTACCATCTTTTGTGACTTTAAAACTGCTATGGCATCAGGTGTGAGTTTGAGTGTTTGAAAATCTCCAAGGGTGATGATATTAAGTTCAACAACCCTCTCAACTATCACAAACCACTCTTTTTTGCTGAGGTGTTTACCCACTCCATACATCGATAGCTTATCTGCTTCATTGGTGAGAAGTTTTTGCTCAGTAGAGCCGCGAAGTATGTCGATGATGTAGTTTTTTCCAAACCCCTCTTGTGTTTTGTAGATGGCAGAGAGAAGCATCTGCACCTCTGTGGTGATATCTCTGCGTTTATCATCGGAGTCAAGGCAGTTATCACACTGCGTTTGACACTCATCGAGTGTGTCGTTGAAGTAAGATGCGAGTTGTTTGTGAAAACATATCTCAGAGGTAGCATATTTGTATATGGTGTCTATCTTGCTTTGGAGGTGGTTTTTGTACTCCTCATTTGCAATATCGTGTAAAAAATGTTTATGCTGGATCATATCTTGGGCATTGAAGAGCAAAAGCACCTCACTGCTCTCCCCATCACGACCTGCACGACCAATCTCCTGATAGTAGTTCTCCAAAGATTTTGGTAAACTCATATGTACTACAAAACGGATATCGCTCTTATCTATCCCCATCCCAAACGCAATAGTAGCGACCATGATGTTGATATTGTCATTGACGAAGATACGGAAGTTTTGTTCACGCACATGTTGTGGCAGTCCTGCATGGTATGGTAAAGATTTATACCCCTGTTGATTGAGATAACTACTAAGCTCCTCAGCTTTTTTACGTGAGCTTACGTAGATGATACCGCTCTCATCAATGTGGTTTGTCAAAAAGTTCTTTAGCTGTGCATAACCATTTGTGAGTCGCCTTTGTGTGGAGATGAAGATATTTTTGCGAAAGATTTTCCCTTTGAGCATCAAAGGGTTACTCAATCTTAGCTCCCTTACTATATCATCGGTGACATGGTGGGTGCTTGTAGCAGTAAACGCAGCGACTGGAGTGTGTGGAAAAAACTCTTTGAGTCTTCCAAGCAAACGGTAGTCATCTCGAAACTCATGCCCCCACTGGCTGATACAGTGTGCTTCATCTACTACAAACATATTGATTTTGAGTGTGTGTAAAAACTCTATGGTGTTGTTGCTGTTGAGGCGCTCAGGGGAGAGGTAGAGAAACTTGAGTTTGTTTTCTCTAGCTTGGTGCATTATCTCATCTATCTCCTCATAGCTTTGAGCAGAGCTTATCATCTGTGCTTCTATCTGTTGTGCTCTAAGAGCAGCAACTTGATCTTGCATCAGAGCAATCAAAGGGGAGATAACAACACTGATCCCATCCATCATCATTGTTGGGAGTTGAAAAACAAGTGATTTTCCACCACCTGTTGGAAGGATCATCAAAAGATCTCTCCCCTCTAGAAGAGCATCGACACCCTCCTCTTGAAGGGGGCGAAAATCGTTGTGTCCAAAGATATTTTTGAGTGTTTCTTTTTTGATTATTTATCCTCTTGTGGTGCAATTGTGCCAATGGTTGTGAAGGGTTTCCCCTTCACATTTTAGTATAGACATTCTGTATAAACGGCTAAAACAAGTTACATGCTTTTGCAAAGCAAAATGTTTCTTTAGAAAATCATTAACACAATGAGAAATCTCACTGGTGCGTCCTCCTTTTGGAAGGCACCCTATTTCACTTCCACTCCCTTGCTTCACCCGTTGCAGAAATTCGGACAAACCAGCTGTACAAAAGGAGTATAGAAAATTTTATGCAATATTTTAAAAAATATGACAATATGCCATTTTTTTTAAAATAAAGTGCTGATAGCATCTACTTCATCCCATGTTAAAGAGGAGGTATTTACATTTTGGTATTTAAGAATATGTGCAATATATCTTGCAAACATATCGGTCTCTACATTGACACGAGAGCCTTTTTTGTATCTTTTAAAAAGTGTCTCTTTCATGGTATGTGGGATGATAGTAAGGCGAAAACTGTTCTCATTTACATCATTGACAGTTAGGCTTACCCCATCAATGGTGATAGAGCCTTTGGGTACTATGTAGGGGATAAACTTTTTTTCTACTTTGATAAATACATCATAAGAGTTACCATTGTCTTTGATATCTTCAACCACACCTACCGTATCAACATGCCCTTGCACAACATGCCCTTCAAATCTATCTCCCATCATCATGGCAGGTTCTATATGCACTTCATTTTCGTAGTTCTCGATTGCAAGAAGTTTTTGACTCTCAGGGGAGAGCTCAACACTAAAGCCATCATTATTGACACTTACGACTGTCAAACATGCACCATTGATGGCGATACTATCACCCAGCTTTGCTTTGAGTTTTGCTTTTATGGAGAGCTTTGAGCCCACAAAGCTTTTAACAGTGGCGATCTCCCTTATAAGTCCTGTAAACAAGTGCTTCCTTTAAAATACTATTTTGCCATCTTCTTGCAGACCTTTTATGATCTGTTTAGCTTTTTCATGCCCTGCATAGGCAGCTTTTCGGCAAAGATCGAGTGCTTTGTCGTTGTCTTGTTCACACCCCAATCCCTGGTCATACATAAGTCCAAGGTTGTAGTGCCCTTGTGCAAGTCCACCCTCAGATGCGCTTACAAAACAGATAAAAGCACGTTGGTCGTTTTGTTCTACACCAAGTCCATCTTTGTAGAGAACTCCAAGGTTGTTAAATGCTTGAATATGACCACGTTTTGCTGCTTCTTCATACCAAAATGCAGCTTCTGAGTAGTTTTGTATGCACCCAAGACCACGCTCTAGCATCAGTGCTGTTTCATACATCGCAGGTGGTACTTCTCTCTCAGCTGCAGCGAGGTAAAGTTCAAATGCTTTAAACTGATCATGCTCAACTCCACCGATACCATTAGCATATAAAAGTGCAAGGTTAAAGAGTGCATAGGGTTGCATCTCTTTGGCTGCTTCTTGGTAAAGAGTGAGGGCTTTTGTTTCATCCACTTCACACCCTTGCCCTTGTTGGTACATAAATGCAAGAGAGGTTTGTGCTGTAGCATCACCCTGTTGTGCTAAGGATGTGTAGAGTTGAAGAGCTTTGTTGTACTCTTTTGCATTGTATGCCTGATGTGCTTCTTGGATCATTTTATCTCGTTTTCTGTGCGAATATTTTGTCTAAAGGTTGTTTGGTTCTTTTTTGCAGCTGCTTTTTTCTTACGGATCTGCTCTAGTAGAGACTCTTTTGTGCTGAGGTGTTCATCACGAATCTTATGCTCATCGCTACCGTCAACTTCAGGGTCGTATTCTAAAATTTCAGGGACATAATCTTTAAACAGATCATCACTCATCTTAAAAACCTTCACTAATCTCATTTTTATTATGCAAATCATACACAAAAATGATAAAATTCCATTTAAAATTTCAACATAAGTTTAGTGAAATGATTTTACAGGCTCATTCTCAAAACCACATCTGTGTGGTTTTTCCGAGGATTGAAAATCTCGCCTCATTCTTGGGGCTCTTTTTGATTTTCAACAACCGCCCATAAAACCATCTCACTAAACTAGTTTACAGACAGGCTAGCAGGGAGAAAAGATGAACTATGATGTAATAGTAGTAGGTGGTGGACATGCAGGTATAGAGGCTTCTTTGGCAGCTGCTCGTATGGGGAATGCAACATTGCTTATCTCTATGTTGGCTGAAAATGTGGGGGCGACCTCTTGTAACCCTGCCATCGGTGGACTTGCAAAAGGGCATTTGGTACGTGAGATAGATGCTCTTGGTGGTGAGATGGGGCTGATAACCGATGAAGCTGGGATACAGTTTCGTATACTCAACCAGACCAAAGGTCCAGCAGTTCGTGGAAGTCGTGCACAGATAGATATGGACAAGTACCGTGTGATAGCAAGAAATAAGGTGCTTCAAACACAAAACCTCTCTTTGGCACAAGAGACAGTAGAGAGACTCATTATAGAAGATAGTGAGGTGAAAGGGGTGGTGACTGATCTGTTAAATGAGTACAAAGCATCAAGAGTTATTATCACATCAGGGACATTTCTTAATGGTATTTTGCATGTAGGTGAGGTGCAAAAAAAAGGTGGTCGCTATGGAGAGGAGCAAAGTGTTGCACTCTCAGACTCACTTAAAAATGATGCAAAACTAGAGATGGCACGTCTCAAAACTGGAACATGTGCGAGGATTGACAGCTCTAGCATAGATTTTTCTGTGATGGAGGAGCAGGGTGGTGATGAGCTTCCAAACCCTTTTAGTTTTAGAACTAACCGTGAGGAGTTTCGCAAAACCAAAAAACAGCTCCCGTGCTTCATCGCCTATACAAACGAGCAAACGCATGAGATCATCTCAAGCAACTTCT
>JAMORZ010000133.1 GCA_027063295.1 Sulfurimonas sp. | reverse complement strand
AAAAGAGTTAAATGAGCAGAGTGTTGTTCGTATTGGGTATGCACTTGCATCAAAGATAAAGGGAGAGTATGTGGCTGTTGGGTATGATGCAAGAAGCCATTCACCTATACTTTTTGAGTACCTTGTTCGTGGGCTCAACGCTG
Organism: Sulfurimonas sp.; assembly: GCA_027063295.1. Lineage (GTDB taxonomy): Bacteria > Campylobacterota > Campylobacteria > Campylobacterales > Sulfurimonadaceae > Sulfurimonas. The sequence goes on along the minus strand of JAMORZ010000133.1, from coordinate 7,417 downwards.
GTGGGAAAAAAGTACTCGATATGGGGCTGGTACCTACACCTGTTAACTACTTTACAAACTACCAAGAGTGGGATGGGATCACACCTTCTGCTTCTGTGATGATTACAGGAAGTCACAACCCAAGTGAGTACAATGGTTTTAAGATCACCATAGATAAAGCTCCATTTTTCTCTGAAGATATCTATGCACTTGGTCGTGAGTGTGAAGCGATGCCTATGCCACAAGAGGTTGAGCGTAGCGTTGTTAAGATAAACGCAGTTGAGAGATACATTGCGTTTTTAGTTAAAGAGTTTAGTCACCTCAAAGGGATGCCTACTCGCATAGTGTATGACTGTGGAAACGGTGTTGCTGGTGTTGTAACAGAAGATATCTTCTCTCAACTAGAACTGAATACAAAAGGGCTCTACACTGACCCTGATGGCACATTTCCAAACCACCACCCAGACCCAAGTGATGAGCATAACCTCGAAGATGTAAAAAAACTGCTAGAGAGTGAAGGTGACATTGCGTTTGCTTATGATGGTGATGCAGACCGCATCGCTGTGCTGACTCATAAAAATAACATCAAGGGTGATATGATGGCACTGCTTTACTCCATGAAGATGGAGAAGCCTACTGTTGTTGGTGAGGTAAAATGCTCCCAAGTGATGTATGATGAGCTGATTCGCCGTGGATGCAATGCTATCATGTACAAAACAGGGCACTCAAACCTCAAAGTAAAAATGAAAGAGACAAATGCAGATCTTGCTTGTGAAGTGAGTGGACATATCTTCTTTAAAAATCGCTATTTTGGATACGATGACGCAATCTATGCAACACTTCGTATGTTAGAGCTTATTAACGATGGTATAGATCTTGATGCAGAGCTTGAAAAACTTCCAAAAGTATTTTCTACCGAGGAGATAAAGGTTGAAACTACAGAGGATGAAAAGTTTAAAATTATCGACAAAGTCAAAGAGATGCTTACAAACCCACCAGCAGATTTCCCAACTATCAAAGATATTATCGATGTAGATGGTGTACGTATCAACTTTGAAAATGGTTGGGGGCTTGTACGTGCAAGTAACACAACTCCTGTGTTAGTGACACGTTTTGAGTCCACATCACAAGAGGAAGCAAAACACTACGAAGATGCTATAAATAACCTTATCATCACAGCGAAAGGGGCTCTTTAATGTTGTTCTTTCTTGCTTTGTTTTTGGTTTTTCTCTACTTTAAGGTAGCTCGTATCCACAAAAAAGAGGAAAAAGGAACACCATTGGTTTATCTGCAACATTTTTTAGTAGGTTTTAGTGCTATTGGTATTTTTCTTTATGGATTTACACACTTTAGTTGGTATATTGTTCTTATAAGCTCTTTAGTTTTTTTTATTATTGCAGCACTTATTATCACTGCGATCCAACTTGGTATCTTTATCGATGGAAAACCTCAGTTTGGTATATCTAAGTTTTATAAACTTTTACCAGTATTGACACTTAGTGTTATGATATTATCTGCTATACTGTCATTATAGAAACATCAAAGGAATTTTATGAAAACTCATACACTTTTAATGCCACTAGATATGCACCTGCATCTTCGTGATGCAGTTATGCTAGAGACTGTTGCACCCCTTTCTGCCTACTCTTTTAGTGGTGCTATCATTATGCCAAACCTTGTTCCACCTGTTGATACAAAAGAAGCAGTAGTAGAGTATAAAGAGCGCATTATGGCTGCAGTACCAAATGATTTTTTTGAGCCATATATGACTCTTTTTTACAAAAACTACGACAAAGCATTTTTAGCTGATGTAGCAGAGGAGATTACTGCGATAAAACTCTATCCTGCAGGGATTACAACAAACTCTGAGGGTGGTGTAAGTGCATTTGATATCGAAGAGATGAGAGAGACACTTGATGCAATGGCAGAACTTGGTATTCCACTGTGTGTACATGGTGAGACAGATGGGTTTGTGATGGATCGTGAAGCTGAGTTTATGTCTATCTATGAGCTACTTGCTCAAAACTTCCCAAAACTCAAAATTATTATGGAGCATATCACAACAAAAGCAGCTGTTGAGATGCTAGATAAGTATGAAAACCTCTATGCAACTATTACAGTACATCACCTTATCTTAACACTTGATGATGTTATTGGTGGGATGATGATGCCTCATCATTTTTGTAAACCTATCGCAAAACGTCCAGAGGATCTTGATGCACTTCTTAGTGTTGCACTTGAGGCTCATCCCAAAGTGATGTTTGGAAGTGACTCTGCACCACATCCACAAAGTGCAAAAGAGTCTTGCGGTTGTGCTGCTGGTGTTTTTACAGCACCAATCGCTTTGCAACTTCTTTGTGAGATTTTTGATCAGTTTGGAAAACTTGATAATCTTCAAGCATTTGTAAGTGACAATGCTCAAAGTATCTATGGAATTTGCCCTGAGTTTAAAGAAGTTACACTTAAGCAACGTACATTTGTAGTACCTGAAAAATATGGCAATGTAGTGCCAATGTTTGCAGGTGAAGCTATTGCATGGGCTATTGAGAGTGTCGATTAAGATTTTGCTTTTAGAAGATGAGATTCTCTTTGCTGAGACTCTCGTTGATCTTCTTGAAGATGAAGGGTATAAGATCTTTCATACTCCAAATGGTCAAGGTGCACTTGATGCCACATATGAGCAAAAGTTTGATCTTTATCTTTTAGATATCAATGTACCACTTATCAGTGGGCTTGATGTTTTAAAAGAGCTTCGAGAAGCACAAGATATTACACCTGCTATCTTTTTAACTTCCCATAAAGACAAAGAGTCTTTAGAAAAAGGGTTCTTAAATGGCGGTGATGATTATATCACTAAGCCTTTTGACAATATAGAGCTACTTCTGCGTATCAAAGCACTGTTAAAGCGTTCAAAAAAACTTGAGACTACTTGTGTTGGAGATTTTTGTTATGATACTATAAAAAGAGTGATAGCTTATAAAAAACAGCAACTTGAACTTACTCCAAAAGAGTACAATCTTCTTTTGTTATTTGTACAAAATATAAATCAACCTGTCTCTAAAGAGTTGATCTTGTCTGAACTTTGGCAGGGTGGAGAGAGTGGAAGCGATGGAGCTTTGAGAGTTTATATCAACCGTCTCAAACAGATTTTGCCTGATGTAGAGTTTGTTAATATCCGTGGAGTGGGGTACAGGCTTGTTGCGTAATCTGCGTTTTAATATTTTTGCTTACTATTTTGTAACAGTGAGTACCTTTTTAGTAGTTCTTTATACACTTATTGAGATAATAGAGATAGAAAGTATCTACTTGATTATCTCTGTGATGTTGTGTTTTGTGATACTCTCTGGAATCTTTATCTCCAAACTTGCTGTTGATCCTCTTGAAGAGTATGTTACAAATCTGAAAAACCTCTCCAAAGAAACACTGCATGAACTCAACTTACCCATAAGTACCATCATAGCAAATACACAGATGCTGGAGAACTCTTTTGGTGATGATGCAAAAACACTCAAGCGGGTTCATCGGATCCAAAATGCTTGTGATATGCTAAAGGAGCGCTATAATGAACTGGAATATCTCATTAAAAAGCAGAGTAAACAGCAGATAAAAGAGGATTTTCTCTTAGATGAACTTGTGAGACAAAGAGTTGCATTTTTAGAAAAAATTTATCCTCATATAATATTTGAATTATCGCTTGAAAAAACACCATTAACAAGTGATAAAACAGGTTTAAGTAAAGTGATTGACAATCTCATCGATAATGGGGTAAAATACTCAAAAGATTCAAATACTATTAAAATAACTTTAAAAAACAATATTTTAGATATTCAGGATTTTGGTATAGGGATGGATGAGGTAGAACTTATCCGTATATTTGACAACTATTATCAGGCAAACAAAGAGATGCAGGGGTTTGGTATAGGTTTAAGTATGGTAAAACGTTTTTGTGATACCAACAATATAGGTCTCAATTTTCATTCAAAACCAGGAGAGGGGACGACAGTTTCCCTCAATTTTAATTAAATAAGGAATTTAATGCAAGCAGATAATTTTTTGGCTTATGCAGAGCAGACACTTGACTATGGAGTGATGGGAACTTTAGTGCTGATGAGTGTTGTTACTCTTTGGCTTTTTATTGAGCGTATGATGTTTTATAAGTCTGTTCGTATTGAAGATTATGAACATCGTGATAATTTAGAGCTTGATCTTACAGATAATATCGGTATCATCAGTGCTATAGGAACAAATGCTCCTTATGTTGGACTTTTAGGGACTGTAACAGGGATTATGATCACATTTTATACACTTGGTGATGTTGGTGCAGTTGATGCCAAAAAAATCATGATGGGTCTAGCCCTTGCACTTAAAGCTACTGCAATGGGACTTGTTGTTGCTATGCCTGCTATTGTGGCATATACTATTGCACTACGTAAAGTGGAGAGAATTTTAACTGCGTTTGATGTAGCTCAAGAAGCAAAAGAGAAAGATAAATCATAATGGCAAAATGTAAAAAAGCTCCAAAAAGGTTTGATCAGATAAATGTAATCCCATTTATTGATATCATGCTTGTGCTTTTGGTTATGGTACTTACAACAGCTACTTTCATCAAGCAAGGTGTAATCCCTGTTGATCTTCCAGAAGCAAAAGCGACAAAGAAAGAGGATCTCAAAAAAGAGGTGAGTGTCTATGTCAATGCAAAAGGGGAGATGTTTTACGAAAAGGAGAAAGTGGATCTTAAAACACTTGAAGCAAAGCTCTCGAGCCTTTCAAAAGAACAAACAGTAGTTCTGCGAAGTGACAAAGAATCACGTTTTCAAGATTTTATAAGTGTGATGGATATCTTAAAAAGACTCCACCACGAACAACTCTACATCGTTACAAAAGAGTAGCTAGAGTAGAGATTTGATTACATTGCTTACACCTTGATGAAGGTTGTAGTTGGCAATAGGAAAGTCTAGTCTCTCATTTTCTAAGTTTACATTATACTTAGAGAGGTATGCACCAAGTGTAGAGAGGTCTATCTCTTGATATTTTGCACACTCCTCTTCTGTGAGTTTTGTTCTTTGTAGTTTCTTGGCGTTGTTTGAGTGTTGTAGAGTAAATGCCAACATCTTTAAACTCACAAAGTCGCTCCACTCAAAAAAAAGCTCAGGTGTGAGTTCTTTTTGGTATGTTCCTTGTGGGTCAAAGAGAAGATTGTTATCTCTTAGTGGGATAAGTACACTTAAAATCGCTTCACTAAAAGGAACTACCTTATCGTGCCAAAATGGGGACTCGTTTCTTGTTTGAAGCTCTTTTTCAATTATTTGTAGAATTGTTTGCATATCTTGCGTTTGAAAAAGTTTGTATGTTTCTTGTTTCATTAGGTTTGTATCCTCATTATTGTTTACAGAATCATACCATTTTAGTATAATTTCGGTTTTAAAAAAAGGAGATATTATGCAAATCAATAAAAGTTTTATAACCAATGGTGTTGCTGTTCTTTTTATAGCACTTTCTTTTATAGATATCAGTTTTTCTCAACAGTTTTTATATATAGGTCTTTTTGCACTCTCAGGTGCGCTTACAAACCAGTTGGCTATCCATATGCTTTTTGAAAAAGTCCCTTTGTTGTATGGTTCTGGTGTGATTCCTCAAAGATTTGAAGCTTTTAAAAAAGCGATAAAAAGTTTAATGATGGAACAATTCTTTACCCGTGAGCAACTCGAAGAGTTTTTTCAAAATGAGGAAAAAAAGATAGAACTCACACCTATCATCGAAGAGACCGATTTTTCTCCTGCGTTTGATGCACTAAGTAAAACAGTGATGGAGTCCTCATTTGGTGGTATGCTTGGTATGTTTGGTGGTGAAGCAGCTCTTGAAGGGCTTCGTGAACCATTTTCACAAAAAATGAAATCAGCAGTTATTAAGATAGTAGAATCTGATGCTTTTAATGATACTTTGCAAAACCACCTTCAAAGCTCATCACTTAGTGATGATATGCTAAGCTCCATTGAGGGTGTGATAGACAACAGACTCAACCAGCTCACACCACAAATGGTCAAAGAGATAATACAAAACCTTATAAAAGAGCACCTTGGATGGCTTGTTGTTTGGGGTGGTGTCTTTGGTGGACTTATTGGATTAGTCTCTTCTTTTTTAGTGTAGAAGTGTAGTAAATGTCACAAAAAAAACGACAAATAAATCCTCTTGCTTTAGCTGCAACTCTCTTTGTTCCTGCTACATTTTCTAATTTGGATGAGATAGTATCTCAGAAAAAGTTTCCAACCCTTAGGAGTGTTGTGCTTGATCTTGAAGATGGCATCAAAGAAGAAGATCTCAATAGTGCTTTAGAAAATCTCAAGTTGTTTTTGAAAAGTTTTACTTTAGGGGATGTGTATCTTTTTGTGCGACCAAGAGATCCTAAGATACTCAAAGAGCTTTTATCTTTTGAAGGTATTGAAAAAGTTGATGGATTTGTTTTACCTAAATTTGGGATTGAAAATATGCAAGAGTATCTTCATCTTTTAGAGGAACAACCTTTTTATCTTATGCCATCTATAGAGGGTAGAGAGTTGTTTGAATTTGAACTTCTTTTAGAAGTTTGTACACACTTAAGGGCATTTGCACACAAGATCCTTTTGGTACGTTTTGGATTAGAAGATATGTTACACCAGTTAGGGATGCAAAGAGATGCACAATATTCTGTTTTTGATTATTCTGTTACTTCTTTTCTTGTTGGACGATTTTTAGCTTTTGTAAAAACGCAAGGCTTTGAGGTGAGCGGTGGAGTGTACCCTTATTTTCAAGATAAAAAGGGGTTTTTACAAGATTTACAAAGAGATATGAAAGAGGGACTGATCTCAAAAACAATCATCCATCCAAATCAGATAGAGTGGTATAATGAGTGTAATAGGGTAACAAAAGAAGAATTAGAAACAGCAAGGATAACACTTCAAAAAAGTGATGGAGTGAGTGGTTTTAAAGGTAAGATGATAGAACATAAAACGATGTCTCACAGTGCATTAAAAATTGTGCAAAGAGCAGAACTTTTTGGTGTACGATAAAGGTTACATCAGTAATAGATACAACACTCCCCAAAGTAAAAAGATAATCATCCCTAAAACGAGAAGTGTGACAACAATCCTTACAGAGAGGAAAAATAAAAATCTTAAAAATGGTGGCATAAAAAGATTATTTGTATGGTTGCGTTTGTATCTTTAATACATCAATAGCATAGTAGATACCGCCTTTGAGATTTATCACTTTATAGCCAAGTTTTTCACCAAGATAGGGAGCCAGCATAGATGTTCTGCTCCCTGTTCTACAAATGATTGCAAACGGTTTTGTAGTATCTACTTTTGCATGTAGAGTATCAAGAAATTTTTTCATATTGTACTGTCCATATTGGTTGAAAAAAGTGATAGGGATACTTCCTGGTAAGATACCTGTTTCTCTC
>JAMORZ010000132.1 GCA_027063295.1 Sulfurimonas sp. | reverse complement strand
GTAATGAATGTTTTTGCGAGTTTCCCTGCTGCATCGGTAGGTTGGTAAGGTTTGTGTTTTAACATTCATTACTCCTTAGTTGATGCTAACAGTTGCATACATTCCTGGGTATACGGCTTTGTTCTTTGTTTTAAAAGAAACTTTGATTTTAAAAGTGTGTGTCATTGGGTTTGAGTTTGGAATGATCGCTGAGATAGTTCCTATCTCTTTGATACCCAGTGCAGGGATCTCAATCTTAACTTTTTTCCCATGATGGATACGTGGCATATTTCCTTCTGCGATCTCTGCTGAGATTTTTAGATCACTAAGATCTGAGAGGATGATCGCTGGCATACCTGGCATTGCCATCTCACCAACTTTGATATTTTTAGCTACAACAACACCATCATTTGGTGCTTTTACATTGAGGTAACGGTATTGATTTTTTACTTCTTGAAGTCTTGCTTTTGCAATCTCGATCATATTTTCAAGGTTCTTTGCTGCAAGTTCTAAGTTTTCAACTTCATAGCGAGAAACCATGTCTTTTTCTAGAAGACGACGGTGACGATCAAGGTTTGTTTTTACATTGTTGTACTGGTTTTCATACATCTGTAAGCTAAGCTCAGCTTGACGTTTTCCAGAGTCAATCTCACGAGAATCAATAGTGTAGAGAACTTGTCCACGTTTTACTTTTTCCCCTTCACTCACTTTTACCTGAGTAACAAACCCCATGAAACGACTTGTGATCATTTTTTGGTTATCAGAGATAACACTCCCTGAGAGCGTAAGTGTTTCTGCAACAAGTGATGCTGCAAATGCCAGTAATAGTAGAAGTTTTTTCATATTAGTTTTCTCCGTTTGCTAATTTTTCTAAGGCAAAAATACGCTCTGTACGTTTGTTTTTTGCCATTTGAAGTTGTAAGATTTTTTCGATTTGTGCTGATTGTTTGATGATAACATCACTCATCGAAGCGAGTTTTTCTTTGTATCTTCCTTCGTAGTTTTCATAGATTGCATCTGCAAGTGTTAACTCTTTTTCAAGTGATGCGATCTCATCATCTGCACTTTGAATCTCTGTACGAATTTTTGCAATCTTGAGTGCGATCCCCTCTTTTGCAAGTTGCACTTGTGATTGCATTTTCAGATGATCAATGCGAGATTTTTCGATCTTTGCTCCATCGATACCACCATTGAAGATGTTCCATGTAAGTCTTGCTCCAACAGTGTATGCTTTGTGATCACTTGCATCACCCAAGAAACTATCATCTGCTGTTGCGATCTCTGCAAAAGCACCAACTGTTGGATAGTAAGAAGCTTCAGAAGCAGCAACCATATTTTTTCTGATAGTTAATCCAGTAGCAGCTCTTTGGATGTCGATGTTTTGACTTAAGATCTCCTCATCACTGTATGTTGGCATAGCGATCTCTGATTGAGGGACACTGATATGATCTACCTTTTGATTAAGTAAAAAACTGATGTAGTGGTAAAGAAGTTGTTCATTGGAACGCATTTGAAGCAATAGTCTCTCAACATTCCCTTTTTTTGCTTTCACTTCTAAAAGGTCGATTTTTTTTGCATATCCAACCTCTATCATGTTGTTTGTCGTATTTTCAAGAGTATTGATATTGTCTAAAATCTTTTGAAGATTTTTGATAGAGCTTTCTAAAAGAGCCATATCGTAGTAGCTTTTTCTAAGCTGATAGATCTTCTCATTTAACACCTGATCTTTTTCAAGTGATTTCATCTTTGTCATAGCAGCTTTGATATCTGCATAGCTAGAGAGAGCAAATCCTGTAAAGAGTGGTACTTCATAACGAAGTTTACTTTGGAAAAAGTTTCTATCGTCTGGATAGTTTAAATCAGTTGGTTGAACATCTAAAACATTTGTTGTTCCAGGAGGAGGAGAGATAAAGTCAGCAAAACCAAAATCTCCAAATTTTGCCTCACGTGATGTAAGTTTAAATCCAAAAACATTCCCCGCATCATTACTGCGAGCAACATCTTGAATAAAGTCTAGTTTACCCCAATTCATCCCTGAGACACTCTGTTCATCTTTATGTGCAGATTGAACCTCTAACTCAGCTGCTCGTATCTCAAGGTTTTGTTCCTTTAAGATATCAAGAGCTTCTGAGAGTGTTAAAGAGGTATCAGGTGTTTCTGCAGCATTGAGTATGCCAAGAAAAAGAAAAATTGCTAGTAATTTTTTCATTCATGCTCCTTAGTGAAATATAAAGCATAGATTATAGCATATATTTCATTGGAGAATATCACAAAATAATCACATTTTATAATTTAAATTGCTTTTGATCTCTTAGTATAAAACTCTTTTTTGTACTCTGCAAATCTATCTTCAAGTATCGCTTCACGCACTTCACGCATAAGGTTGAGGTAGTAGTGGAGGTTGTGGATAGTTGCGAGTCTAAAGTAGGTGATCTCACGAGCACGAAAGAGGTGGTTTATGTAAGCTCTTGAGTATGTTTTGCAAGTAAGGCACTCACATTCGCTATCTATGGGTGCAGAGTCCTCTTTGTATTTTGCTCCTTTAATGTTGAGTTTTCCAAACGATGTAAAAAGTGTTCCGTTTCTTGCGTTTCTAGTTGGCATAACGCAGTCAAACATATCAACTCCACGCTCAATGTTTTCTATAAGATCCTCTGGAGTTCCCACACCCATCAGGTAGCGTGGTTTATCCTCTGGCATATACTGTGTTGTGTGTTCAACTGTGTCATACATCTCGTTGTTAAGCTCACCAACACTCAGCCCACCAATGGCAAACCCATCAAAATCAAGTGCACAAAGCTCTGTGGCACTTTTTGTACGAAAAGCCTTATCTGTTCCCCCTTGGATAATGGCAAAGATATTTTGCTCTGTACATATCCCTTTTGCCTGTTGGCTTCTAAAATACTCGATAGACTCTTTAGCCCATGCAGTAGTGCGTTCGATACTTACTTTTATACGCTCTTGTGTCGCTGGAAGTGCTACCAAATCATCAAGTATCATCATGATATCACTCCCAAGGTTTGTTTGGATATCTATCACCTTTTTTGGTGTAAAGAAGTGTTTGCTTCCATCTATGTGGCTGCGAAACTCAATCCCGTCTGTTTTTGGTTTGGAGATATCTGAGAGGCTAAATGCCTGAAAACCGCCACTATCAGTCAAAAAACTTTTTGGGTACTTTGTAAAGCCATGAAGCTTGCCCATCTTTTTGATAGTTTCATCACCTGGGCGAAGGTAGGTGTGGTAAGTGTTTGCCAAGATGATCTCAGCACCTAAAAGATTAAGTACATCTTCAACATCTAAAGATTTGACACTTCCTACAGTTCCCACCGGCATAAAGACGGGAGTTTTTATAGTTGAGTGAGCTGTTTTGATGGTGGCGGCACGAGCTTTGCCACTTGTTGCTTCTAAGGTGAATTGCATTGTAATTGTATTCCTTATTTTAGTTATGCAATTATATCAATTTATATAAGTTTCTAAGCCCTTTTATTGTAAAATCACCAAAAAATTATTTAGAGGTGTTTTTTATGGCAACAATTGGTATGGGTGATATCAAAAAAAATGTACGTTTGATTATCAACGATGTTCCTTATAAAGTGGTGGAGTTCCAACATGTGAAACCTGGTAAAGGTGCTGCGTTTGTTCGTATGAAGATCAAGAGTTTTTTAAATGGTAAAGTGGTTGAAAAAACTGTTCATGCTGGTGATAAGTTTGAAGTACCTGTAATCGAGTATAAAACGATGCAATACCTTTATGATGATGGTGATATGTACCAGTTTATGGACAACGATACTTATGATCAACTTGGACTTTCATACGAGCAGTGTGATGATGCTTCAAAATGGTTTAAAGATGGTGTAAATGTAGATATCGTTTTTTATAAAGGAAATGCAATCTCTGTTCAAGCTCCAGAAGTTATGGAACTTGTTATCGCAGAGACTCCACCAAACTTCAAAGGTGACACTTCAAGTGGAAGTAAAAAACCTGCAACTCTTGAGACTGGTGCAGTTGTTCAAGTACCATACCATGTTTTAGAAGGTGATACAATCAAAGTAAACACTGTTGATTGTGAATACTTAGAAAAAGTAAAATAGGCTTTTTAACCTTGTTTTAACAAACGAAGATATAAAATGCCCAGATGGATATAAATTTACTAAAAGATTTGACTATCCTTTATGTTGAAGATGAACAAATACTTCAACAAGAGGTAAGTCAAAATTTGGAACCTTTTGTAAAAGAGATACTTCTTGCAAACAATGGTGAAATGGGTTTAAAAATCTTCAAATCTCATCAAGAAAAGATAGATCTTATCATCAGTGATGTTATGATGCCAAAGATGGATGGTATCACTATGGTAGATGCTATAAGAACTCTTGATACAGATATTCCTGTTATCTATGCAACTGCGTTTAATGACAGCAAATATCTTCTCAAAACGATTCAACAATCAGTAAGTAGTTACATTATAAAACCTATCGATATTGAGCTTTTGATAGAAGCGATAGAAAAAGCTTCTGTTTATGTTCAAAATAAAAAGCTCAAACAACAACTAATCGAGTACAATAGTGTTTTGGAAAAACGTGTTGCTTTGAAAACACAAGAGTTGGAAAAACAAAATGCGATTTTAAATGAGATGATCTATAAAGATCTTTTAACAGAGCTTCCAAATCGTCAAGCTTTATTGAAAGATCTTCAAGATAAAGAACAAACGATAGTTTTGGTTATCGATCTTGATGCTTTTAAAAATATCAATGATCTTTATGGTGAAGATATAGGAAATGATGTTTTACTTCAAGTAACAAAACTTCTTCGTACATATACTCAGACATATCCTGATTATAAACTTTATAAGATAGGTCCAGATGAGTTTGTTTTTATAAAACATGCAGTTTTTAACAAAGAGGAGTGTTTGAGTAAGGTTGATTCTTTATTAACTACCATAAGAAACAGCAGAATCTTCATAAAAGAGCATGATCTTTGGATCAATATTAGTGTGACTATTGGTATATCTATAAATCAAGCACTACCATTATCAACAGCAGATATCGCACTCAGACGAGCAAAAGAGAAAAAACTCTCTTTTTATATCTTTGATGAGAGTGAAAATCTACACAAAGAGTATGAAGATGATCTCAAATGGTCTAGAATTATAGTACGTGCTGTGGAGGAAGATCTGGTTGTACCATACTATCAACCTATAGTTGATACTCAAGAAAACATCATTAAGTACGAAGCATTGATGCGTATTGAAGTAGAAGGAGAGGTGTATGCTCCATATTATTTTTTGGATATATCAAAAAAGATCAAACTTTACACTCTTTTAGAAAAAAAGATGATAGAAAAAGTTTTTGCTCGTGTTTCTCAAGAGAGTATTTATGTCAATATTAATGTTTCTATCGATGATGTAACCAATGTGGAATTTATAACATTTATAGAACAAAAACTCCAAGAGTATAAAATAGGAAAGTATATAACTTTTGAGTTTTTAGAGGATGAAAAGATCTTTAATTATGATGACCTTACAACATTTATCTCTCTGGTTAAATCGTATGGATGTAAGCTGGCAATAGATGACTTTGGAAGTGGGTATTCAAATTTTGCTCATATTGTTAACTTGAATGTTGATTATATTAAGCTTGATGCTTCTTTGGTGAAAAACATAGACAAAGATAGAAATGCATACATTGTTGTGAGTGCAATTAACAACTATGTTCATGCACTTGGACTTGTAAGTGTTGCTGAGTTTGTTCACTCAAAAGAGGTTTTTGAAATTTTAAAAGATATAGGTATAGACCTTTTTCAAGGTTATTACTTTAGTGAGCCAAAACGATGAAAAGGTTTTTTACTTCTCTCTCGTTTTCTAAAAAATATATCATAGCTCTTTCGCTTATTGCTCTTCTTTCTATCCTTGCTTTTTTTAACCTTTCAAAGATTATTCATGCACAGGCAAACGATGGTAGGGTGATTAATATTAGTGGAAAACAACGTATGCTTTCTCAAAAGATTGCACTTTTTGCAGCAACTCATAAACTCTTAAAACTTCAAAATGTGATAGATGAGATGCAAAAAGCTCACCACGAACTTACATCTTTACAAATGTCTGAAGATCTTTATGCTCATTATTATAAGCCACCGACAAATATTGATACAAAAGTAAAAGTTTATCTTGATCATGCAAGAAAAATAGCTCAAGAAAATAGTAAAAGTAAAGAGTCTCTTCAGTATGTTTTAGCACATGCTGAAGAGCTTGTTGATGCTTTGGATAAAGCAGTTTATCTTTATCAAAAAGAGGCAGAAGCAAAAATAAATAAATTGCGTAGCAATGAGATGTATATCTTGTTTTTTACACTCTTGACATTGGTGCTTGAAGCTATGTTTATTTTTCGACCAATTGATTTGAGTCATAAACGAAAAACAAAAGCACTCAATGATGAGAAAAACTACTCAAATATGGTAACGCAGACAAATACTAATGGCATTATTGCAGTAAATCATCGTTTTGAGATTCTTACTTTCAACACAAGTGCAGAGCGTATCTTTGGGTATAGTGCTCAAGAGATGATAGGAACAACACTTCTAGATGAGAGGATTATCCCTAAAAAATATCTTGAAGGTCATATTCAAGGACTAAAAACTTTTATGCAACGTGGTGAGCTTAAAAACAAAGATATGGTTTTTGAACTTGAAGGACAAAGAAAAGATAAAACAATCTTTCCTCTTCGGATCTCATTTGGGATCAAAGTTGAAGGGGAGAAAAAACTTGTTGTTGCCAATATTCAAGATATAAGCATGGAAAAAGAGCAAGATATGATGATCATTCAGCAGTCTCGTCTTGCAGCGATGGGGGAAATGATAGGTAATATCGCTCATCAGTGGCGTCAACCTTTAAGCTCCATATCAACACTGGCATCAGGTGCAAAACTTCGTTACAAAAATGATATGCTCAGCGATGAAGAGCTTCTTGGTATCTTTGATAAAATCAAAGAGTACACACTTTATCTTTCAAAAACTATTGATGATTTTAGAGGGTTTTTCTCACGTGATGAGAGTGAGAGATGTTTTTATATAGAGAGTGTTATCAAAAAATCTGTTTCTTTGATCGAAGCAGCATATGAGAGTCATACGATTGAGCTTGTTTATGATTTGATGGAGCAAGATGTTGAGATTCGTGGAAGGGAAAATGAACTATCTCAAGTTATTTTAAATATCTTAAACAATGCAAAAGATATCTTGACAACAAAAGAGCAATCAAGAAAAATAGTTTTTATACACACACATAAAGAAGCAAATCAATGTTACATAGATATCTACGATAATGGTGGTGGTATAGATGATACGATAAAAATGAAAATTTTTGAGCCTTATTTTACAACAAAACATCAGTCAGAAGGAACAGGAATAGGGCTGTTTATGAGTAATAAAATCATCACAGAACATTTTCATGGAACACTTAGTGCAACAAATGGAGAGTTTGTTGTTGATGATGAAACCTATTATGGTGCAAAATTTATAATTACACTTCAATGTGAGTAAATTTATACTATAATTTTATATCTAACAAAAGGGAGCACAAATGGACTTAGTAATAAACAACTGCCA
>JAMORZ010000131.1 GCA_027063295.1 Sulfurimonas sp. | reverse complement strand
ATAGAAGTGTTGCTTAACAAAAAGTCAGGACTTTTAGGGTTATGTGGAACAAATGATGTCAGAGAGATAGTGGAAAAAAATGATGAAGATAGTAAACTTGCCATAGACATGATGGTAAGAAGAATACAAAAATATATAGGTTCCTATATGGTTTTGTTAGAAGATGTTGATGCTATTGTTTTTTCTGGTGGAATAGGGGAGAACTCACAAGAGATAAGAGAGAGGGTATTGGATAATAAACTGATACAAAATATCCCTTCGTTTGTGATACCAACTGATGAAGAGTTGCAGATAGCACTTTTGGTTAGAGAGAAATTATTGAGAAAATAAAAGTGCAATCATTGCTCAGTTTTGATATAATCATACAAAAATTTATAAAAAGAGAACAATTATGCAAAAAGTAGAACCTATGACACTTTTCGGATACGAAAAGTTACAAGCAGAAGTAAAAGATCTCAAAGAGGTAAAACGTCCAGGTGTGGTAAAGGCTATCGAAGAAGCACTAGAACATGGTGACTTAAAAGAAAATGCAGAGTATCATGCAGCAAAAGAACAACAAAAAAATATAGACAACCGTTTAGCAGAGCTTCAAGAGATACTTGGAAATGCTCAGATTGTTGATCCTAGTGAGTTGGCACACTCAAAAGTGAGTTTTGGCTCAACTGTTGTTATGACAGATATGGATACAGATGAGGAGGTAACTTACACTATCGTTGGTGGGTGTGAGTCAAATCCAGATATGGGACTGATCTCTTTTAACTCCCCACTTGCCAAACAACTTTTAGGACTAGAAGAGGGCGATGAGGTAAAAGTTCGCCTTCCTGGTGGTGAAAAAGAGTTTGAGATCGATGAAGTAAAATACCAAGATATAGTGTTTGAGTGCCATGAGTAAAAAGATAAAAGTTGGTGTAGTAGGAGCTACAGGCTATACAGGCTTAGAACTTGTAAAGATGCTTGTAAATCACCCACATTTTGAGCTTAGCTATATCGCAAACTCTGAGGGTGGCACAACCATCAACAAACTTCATCCATCTCTTTACGGTGTGTGTGAAGATGAGGTACATAAAGCAGATACCGACGTGATGGCTCGTGAGTGTGAGCTTGTTTTCTTGGCAGTACCTCACAAAACAGCTATGGCGTATGTAAAACCCCTCATCAGTGCTGGTGTGAAGGTGGTTGATCTCTCAGCTGATTATCGCCTTACCCAAGAAGTATATGAGGAGTTTTATGTTCCCCATACAGATGTAGAAAACCTCTCTCATGTTGTATATGGTTTGCCTGAGATGTTTAGAGATCAGCTCAAAGGTGCTTCACTTGTGGCAAATCCAGGATGTTTTCCAACATGCTCACTCCTTGGGATTTTACCGTTTATGGAAAAACGTAAAGAGGGTACACCTATTATTATCGATGCAAAAACAGGTGTGAGCGGAGCTGGAAAAAAACTCTCAGAGACCACCCATTTTGTCAATGTAAATGATAATCTTTTTGCATACAACCCACTCCTTCACCGTCATGCACCTGAGATAGCACAAAAGCTTGGTGTTGCGTTTGACGAGATAAACTTTGTACCACACCTCATTCCCCTTACTCGTGGAATGATAAGCTCAATCTATCTTCAAGTTGAGGGTGAGTTTGATGCAGAAGCACAACTCAAAGAGTTTTACAAAGCTGAGAGAAATATCCGTATATCTGATGTGCCTGTTGATATGAAAAATGTTGCAGGAACAAACTTTTGTGATATCTATGTCAAACGTAAGGGTGATATGCTCTTTATCTCAAGTGCCATAGATAACCTCATGCGTGGAGCATCTTCTCAGGCAGTGGTAAATGCCAACCTGATGATGGGGCTTGATGAGAATGCAGGGATCCCAAATATAGCCTATGTCCCTTAAACTCAAAGAGGGTGCGTTTGTTGTTGCAGATGCACACTACTCTCCTACACTTCGTCCAGAACTTTTGGCTTTTTTCCAAGCGATAGAAAAAGAGCAACTCCAACCAACACAACTTATCTTGATGGGTGATATCTTTGATGCTCTTTTTGGCTCTATTGAGTTTACATTTAAACAAAATGAGCAGATCCTCCAAGTGCTCTATGGTATTGCGTCTAAAATAGAAGTAGTACTTCTTGAGGGTAATCATGATTTTAACCTTACAAACAAACTCCAAAATATAAAAGTTTACCCAATGGGGATGCAACCACTGCAATGTAGCTATGGGGAGAAAACATTGTATCTTGCCCATGGTGACTTTGATGCTCCTTTTGGTTACAAACTCTACTCTGCCATCATACGAAATGCAGTAGTACTTAAAGTGCTCAATTTTATAGATAAACGTAATAGTGACAACATTATAAAAAAGATAGAAGAATACTTAACTAAAAAAGATGATTGTAAAGAGTTTGTGGGGTTTGAGAGCTTTATTGAAAAACGTAATCTTGAGAATTTTAAGGCTGATTATTTTATAGAGGGGCATTATCATCAAAATAAAAGTATGCAACTTAAAAAGCTTCACTATATCAATTTGGGTGCTTTTGCTTGCAATCAAAGATATTTTGTAGTAAAATCATCTCAAGACAAAGAACTGCTAGAAGAAAAGAGTTTCTTTAAAAGGTAGAGATATGGATGATAATTCACTTAAAGTTGGCTCAAATGAGATGGAGCTTGTAGACTTTCGTATACTCAAACAAGAAGATGATACAGTGTATGAAGGGATTTATGGTATAAATGTTTCTAAAGTTCGAGAGATAATTCGTGTACCAGCTTTAACAGAGCTTCCAGGTACGCCAGAGTTTATAGAAGGGATTTTTGATCTTCGGGATGTTGTGATCCCGGTTGTAAACTTGGCAAAATGGATGGGGATCGTTGTTCCTGAAGGTGTAGAAGCAAACTCCAGGGTAATTATTACAGAGTTTAACAATGTGCTTATTGGATTTATCGTTCATGAAGCAAAACGTATCCGCCGTATCAGTTGGAGCGATATAGAACCTGCTACATTTGTCAGTGGAAGTGGTTCTATAGATGGAAGCAAAATCACTGGTGTAACTAAGATAGAGGGTGATAATGTTCTTCTTATCTTAGATCTTGAGTCAGTTGTACAAGATCTTGGACTTTATGAGCCAGATGTTGATAATGCTCCTCAAGAGATAGAAACCTTCAAAGGTCTTGCTCTTGTTCTTGATGATAGTGCAACAGCGAGAAAAATCGTTAAAGAAGCACTAATAAAGATGGGCTTTCATGTTGTTGAAGCGATGGATGGTGAAGAGGGGCTTGCAAAACTTGAAGATCTTTACTCCACTTACGGAGAAGATCTTTCAGATGAGTTAAAAATCATCATCTCAGACGTTGAGATGCCAAAGATGGATGGTTTTCACTTTGCAGCCAATGTTAAAGATGATCCACGTTTTAACAAAGTGCCAATCGTCTTTAACTCCTCTATCAGTGATCACTTTAGTGAGGGTAGAGGTCTTGAAGCTGGTGGAGAGGCTTACTTGGTTAAGTTCCAAGCGAGTTCATTTTATGATGAAGTAGCGCGCGTTGTTCGTGCACATATGAAGTAGGAGTGTAAATATGGATGAATTTCAAGAGATACTGCAGGATTTTTTAGTTGAGTCGTTTGAGCTTGTTGAGAAGCTCGATGAGGACTTGGTAGAACTAGAATCAAACCCTGAAGACTTAGAACTATTAAACGGGATCTTCCGTGTTGCTCATACCGTTAAGGGTGCTTCATCATTTTTAAACTTTGATGTACTAACTCACTTAACTCACCACATGGAAGATGTTCTGAACAAAGCTCGTCATGGTGAGCTTACAATCACTCCTGATATTATGGATGTTATCTTAGAATCAGTTGATTTGATGAAAGCACTTCTTGAGACGATCCGTGATACAAGTGCAGATGCAGGAATCGATGTATCAGCTTGTGTGGCAAGACTTGACAAAGTAAGTGGTGGAACAGGTGAAGTGGAAACTCCAGCAGCAGCTGCACCTGCACCAGAACCTGAAGTAGAAGTAGTTGAGGAAACACCTGCAGATGAAGATGAGCTTGACTATGAAAATATGGATCCAGAAGAGATCGAAGCTGAGATAGAGAGACTCTTAGCACAGCGTCAAGAGGAAGATAAGAAAAAACGTGAAGCAAAACTGGCAGCTGGTGAAAAAGTACCTCAAATGCCACCTGAACCCCAAGAGGAAACAAAAGAGGAGGACTCAACACCACCGCCTCCACCTCCACCACCAGCTGCTCCAAAAACAACAGCACCACAAGGTGGTAACAAAGGTGATGGTGCAAAAAAAGATGCACCAAAAGCAGCTGCTCCTACAAAACGTGCTCCAGCAGCAGTTGAACAAACGATCCGTGTTGATGTAAAAAGACTCGATCACTTGATGAACCTTATTGGTGAGCTTGTACTTGCAAAAAACAGACTTATCAAGATCAATGATGATGTGGAGGAGCGTTACGAGGGTGAGGAGTTTTTAGAAGAGCTCAATCAAGTAGTAAGTATTGTATCACTTGTAACAACTGACCTTCAGATCGCTGTTATGAAAACACGTATGCTTCCTATTGGAAAAGTGTTTAACAAGTTCCCACGTATGATTCGTGACTTATCACGTGAACTTAACAAAAAGATAGAGCTAGAGATCTCAGGTGAAGAGACAGAGCTTGATAAATCGATCGTTGAGGAGATTGGTGATCCACTTGTGCATATCATCCGTAACTCTTGTGATCATGGTGTTGAGCCACCAGAAGAGCGTGTTGCAAAAGGGAAACCTGAGACAGGTGTGATAGGGCTAAAAGCATACAATGAAGGGAACCAGATCGTTATCCAGATAGATGACGATGGAAAAGGACTTGATCCTGAGATGCTTAAAAACAAATCACTCGAAAAAGGTATCATCACTGAAAAAGAAGCTGATACCATGAGTGATAAAGAGGCATTTGGGCTTATCTTTAAGCCAGGTTTCTCAACTGCAGCTCAAGTTACCAATGTAAGTGGTCGTGGAGTTGGGATGGATGTTGTAAAAACAAATATCGAAAAACTCAACGGTATAATTGACATTGACTCTGAAGTGGGTGTTGGAACTTCAATGAAGCTCAAGATCCCTCTTACACTTGCGATCA
Organism: Sulfurimonas sp.; assembly: GCA_027063295.1. Taxonomy (GTDB): domain Bacteria; phylum Campylobacterota; class Campylobacteria; order Campylobacterales; family Sulfurimonadaceae; genus Sulfurimonas. The sequence goes on along the minus strand of JAMORZ010000131.1, from coordinate 2,499 downwards.
TTCAAGCACTTTTAGTTGGTGTACAAGAGGAATATTATGCGATTCCACTCGCTTCAGTTCTTGAGACTGTACGTATCTCTAAAGATGAGATCTACACAGTTGAGGGTAAATCTGTTATGCGTTTGCGTGATGAGGTTTTATCTTTAGTACATATTGGTGATATCTTTGAGGTTGAGCGTATCTTAGATGCGAGTGAGCATGCTTATGTTGTTGTGCTTGGTCTTGGTACAAGTAAGCTTGGACTCATTGTTGATACTCTTGTAGGTCAAGAGGAGATCGTTATCAAATCTCTTGGGGATTATCTCAAAGGGATTGAAGGTATTGCAGGGGCTACAATTCGTGGTGATGGTGGTGTGACATTGATTGTGGATGTTGTAGCACTGATGCAGATGGCACGTGATGTTAAGGCTTCTTCTTTAACAGAAGAGAGTGGTGGTGTAGCTACAAGCAATGAAAAAACAAAAGCAAGTGACTATACGATTATGATTGTTGATGATTCAAAAACAGATAGAACAATCATGCGCAAAGCTCTTGAGCCACTTGGAGTTACACTTGTAGAGGCGAGTGATGGTCAAGAAGCACTTAATGTTTTAAAAGCGGGTGAGCATAACTTTGATGCGATGCTTATCGATATTGAGATGCCACGTATGGATGGGTACACTCTTGCAAGCGAGATCAAAAAATACAACCGCTATAAAAACTTACCACTTATTGCAGTTACTTCAAGAACTGGTAAGTCAGATCGTATGCGTGGTGTTGAGTCTGGAATGGTTGAGTATATCACAAAACCATACTCTGCAGATTATCTCTCTAGTGTTGTACAGAGAAATGTTAACTTTAAATCGGAGTTTTTATAATGAGTGATAAATTAAAACAAATAATCAACAAGCAATCAGAACAGCAAAATACTCCAGAACTGCAACTTGACAATGTTGTTCAACTTGTCGGCTTTGTTATAGGTGATGAAGAGTATGCAGTGCCTATCTTGGCTATTCAAGAGATCATTAAGCCATTTTCATGGACACGTGTACCTCAGGTACCAAAGTATGTTCTAGGAGTATTTAATCTTCGTGGTGCAGTTATTCCACTTATAGATCTTAGAACAAAGTTTGGTTTGAGTCCAAAAAAACACTCAGATGAGACACGTTTTATTGTGATGCGTCATGGTGATGATGTAGCGGGATTTGTTATCGACAGACTTACAATGGCGATCCGTATCAAAAAAGAGAACATCGGGCCAGCTCCAGATACAATAGTAGGTGATGAAACGATGATAGAAGGTGTTGGAAAACAGGAAGATAAAATCATAACTATTCTAAAGGTAAACAAACTCTTAGAGAGAGATTTCTAGATAAGAGCCTGATGAAACAACCTCCTTTAACACTCACAACTCATCACGATACACTTGAAGTTGAATTTCGTGGTGAGCTTTGTGTTTATACAATCTCCAAATACGAAAAAGAGTTGGAATATTTGGTATCTCAAAAGAAGTATAAGCAAGTGGTATTTAATCTTGAGTCTTTGAGCTATCTTGATACAGCAGCAGCACTCTTTTTGGAAAAACAAGCAGAGATCTTTCATGCTACTTTTGTTACAGATACTAAAATGGAAGCTACACTCAATCTTGCACGAAAACATCTGAAAAAAAACACTACACTTCCTCAACAAAAATCTTATGCTTTTGTTGAGAGGATTGGAAGAAAAACATACGAATACTATGAGGGTGCACTTTCATTTTTTTCTTTTTTGGGGATGTTGTTTAACACAAAACTTCTTCTACTTAAAAATATACAAAATATCCGTTTTAAAGAGATCGCATTTGAGATCAATGAGTCAGCTATTAAAGCGATAGGGATTATCGCTCTTACAAGTTTTCTTATTGGTTTGGTTGTTGCATACCAATCGGCTTATCAGCTTAAAATTTATGGTGCAAATATTTTCATTGTAGATATGCTTGGACTCTCCATCTTACGAGAACTTGCACCCCTTATTACTGCCATTGTTATTGCTGGCAGGAGTGGTTCTGCATTTACAGCACAGATAGGGGCGATGAAGATAACTCAAGAGCTTGATGCTATGAGAACCATGGGGTTTGATCCTTACATTTTTTTAGTGATGCCTCGCATAATAGCTTTGATGATAGCGATGCCATTGTTGATATTTTTAGCAGATATTATGGGGCTTTTTGGTGGTATTATTGTTGCAAATATTGATTTGAAAATTACAACAGATCTTTTTATAGACAGATTTAACGAAGTTATTGCTGCGAAGCATTTTATTGTTGGGATCATCAAAGGGCCATTTTTTGCATTTTTGATAGCAACGATCGGGATCTACAGAGGGCTTCGTGTCAAAGATGATACACAAAGTATCGGTTTTAACACAACAAAGAGTGTTGTGGAGTCTATTTTTGCAGTGATAGTATGTGATGCGATTTTTTCTATTGCGTTTACAAACCTTGGGATTTAGTGATGCAAAAAGTTATAGAAGTAGAGGGTG
>JAMORZ010000130.1 GCA_027063295.1 Sulfurimonas sp. | reverse complement strand
TGGAGAGGATAAAACCTCCATTTTAGTACGTTTAAAAGATGCAGTAGAAGCTGGTGCTTTGGTGCATTTCTTGCAAGATTTTGATGCTGAGAAGATCAACTTGAGCAAGATAGAATCTCGCCCATCCAAAGATAAAGATGGTGGGTTTGACTATTGGTTCTACATCGACTTTTTTGGGCATATAGATGAGCAAAGAATCCAAAGGGTACTCTCAAAACATGAGGGTGAAGTAACTTGGCTTGGAAGCTATGTAAAGGGTGAAGATTGAGATTTAACAAAAAACTTGAAAATATTAAAACATACGAGGCTGGAAAACCGATAGAACTTGTTGTTCGTGAGTTTGGAATCGAGCCAAAAGATATCGTAAAACTCGCATCAAATGAGAATCCTCACGGATGCTCACCAAAGGTACAAGAAGCAGTTAAAGAGATAGTAGCCAACATGGCACTTTATCCAGATGATTCTATGATGAAGCTCAAAGATGGACTGAGTCAACGCTTTGATGTTGCTGGAGAGAATATTATTATCGGTAGTGGAAGTGATCAGGTGATAGAGTTTATCATGCATGCAAAAGCTGATGAGAGCTCAAAAATCCTCATCAACTCGGTAACATTTGCGATGTATGAGATCTATGCAAAACATGTGGGAGCATGTATTGTGCGAACATCTAGCCAAGAGCATGATTTAGAGGAGTTTTATGCACTTTATAAAGAGCATAAGCCTGAGATCATTTTTCTGTGTACCCCAAACAATCCAACAGGCGATGCTATCGATGCTGAGGCACTTTTAGAGTTTGTAGCGAAGATAGATGAAGATACTTTGGTGGTGGTAGATGGTGCTTACATGGAGTATGCTGCGTTTAGAGATGAGAAGAAAAAACTCACGCCAAAAGAGCTTGTTGAGAAGTTTAGTAATGTGATCTATCTAGGTACATTTTCAAAAGCTTACGGGCTTGGAGGGATGCGAACAGGATACGGCATAGCTGAGAGAAAAATTATCCAAGAACTCTACAAGCTCAGACCACCTTTTAACATCACCACTTTATCACTCGAAGCTGCTAGTATTGCACTTGAAGATGAGGATTTTGTACAAAATTCTATTAAAGATTGTTTTGAGCAGATGCAACGTTATGAAGATTTTGCAAGAGAGAAAAAAATAGATATAATCAAAAGTTATACAAATTTTGTTACTTTATGTTTTGATGAAGAGAAAAACTCTAAAGAGATAGCAGATAAGCTACTTCGTCGTGGTATGATTGTAAGAGATTTAAGTGGTTATGAGATGAATGCAATACGTGTAACAGTGGGAACATCAAGTCAAAATGATAGATTTTTTGAGTTAGCAGACGAATTAATATAGAGTAGGTATAGATGGATTTTAAGGTACTTTTTTCACAGCTGGTAGTTTTATACTCAAAGCTTACCAAACAGCAAAAGATGATTATTGCCGCTGCTATTGTGGGGATTGTTGCCTTTTTAATCTTTTTAGTTGTTTATAGTGCTTCAAAATCTGCACCAAGTAGGTATGAAGTTCTTTTTGATAAACTCAGCTCAGAAGATGCTGCAAAGGTGATAGCACAGCTTGAAAAAGATGGTATAGAGTATAAACTTGAAGAGAACAATGTTATCAAAGTACCAAAAAATGTTGTTTACAAAGAGCGTATCAATATCGCTTCACTTGGGATTCCAAAAGATAATGGTGTAGGTTTTGAACTTTTTGATACACAGGAGTTTGGTGCAACTTCGTTTGATCAGAAGATCAAACACCTTCGTGCTTTAGAGGGTGAGCTCTCTCGTACCATCAATGCACTTAGTCCCATAGAGTCATCTTCTGTATCTTTGGCACTTCCAAAAGAGTCACTTTTTGTTTCAAAAGAGGCAAATCCTACAGCATCTGTTATGGTACAACTCAAAGATGGTAGAAGACTCTCTGCAAAACAGATACGTGGTATCAAAAACCTTGTTGCAGCTGCAGTTTCTAAAATGAACCCAGCAGATGTTATGCTTATCAACTCAGATGGAGAAACTCTTGGTGATGAAGATGAGATGGTGCAACTTAGCGAACTCTCTGCGGTGCAGCAAAAATTTAAAACAAAAGAGGAGAAAAAGCGTCAAAATAAGATCATAGAGATGCTTTCTCCTTATGTTGGTGGAAGAAACAAAGTTGTAGCTCAGGTAACAATAGAGTATGATTTTTCTATTGAAGATTCTACAAGTGAGAAGTTTGATCCAGAAAATGTTGTAAGAAGTGAACAGGTAAGCGAAGAGAAGAGTGAAGGCTCATCACCTGATGTTGTGGGTGGAGTACCTGGAACAGTTAGTAATATAGGGCCAGTACAAGGGCTTCAGTCTAATAAAACAACACAAAAACGTGAAAAAAGTACATCAACAACAAACTATGAAGTAAGTAAAACTACAAGTCACAAAAAGTCTCAGTTTGCTCGTATAAAACGTATCACTGCAGCAGTAGTAGTGGATGGAAAGTATAAGCATAAATTAGATGAAAATGGTGAAGCAACAGATGATATGGAGTATGTACCATTAGATGAAGCAGATCTTAAGGCGATAGAGTCTATTGTAGAGCGTTCTATAGGTATTGACCCTGCTCGTGGAGATCAGATAAGTGTGCAAAATCTTCAATTTCAAAGAGATGTTAAAGAAGCTGGACCAGATGGTGTAACACAGGCAATAGCATTTAGTGAAACTTATCTTGCACCATTCTCTGGACTCTTTAAGTATATCTTTGTACTCTTACTGCTCTTTATTGTGTACAAAAAAGTTATTACACCATTTGCAGATAAGATGCTTGAAGTATCTAAAGAGGAAGAGGAGCTTGAGCGCCCTGTACTTGATCTTGAAGATGATGAAGATGAAGATCTTGTTGAAAAAGTACAGCAGATGCGCAAAAAAGTGGAAGATCAGCTTGGTGTTGGGCAAGGGTTTAACGAAGATGAACTTAAATACGAGGTTATCCTTGATAAAGTTCGTACAATGGCTGAGGATAATCCAGAAGAGATCGCATCGTTACTTCAAGCATTGCTCTCAGAGGAAGCTGGAACTCCAGCAACAGGTGCAGGTGCACAAACGAAGTAGGAGAAGATGGTATGGCAAATATGACACAACAGCAACAGGCAATATTTGATGAGATGAGCATGGCTGAAAAGATTGCTATACTTTTGCTTCAGCTTGGTGAAGAAGCAACAGCAGCAATATTTGCAAATATGAATGTAGAAGCTATTACAGAAGTTTCAAAATTTATTGCATCACATAATACTATTGACAGGGGTGTCGCAACAGCAGTACTTGAAGAGTTTCATGCTATCTTTCAATCAGGACAGTATCTTACTTCTGGAGGTATGGAGTATGCACGTGAGCTACTTTACAGAACTCTTGGAAGTGAAGAAGCGAAAAAAGTGCTTGATAAACTCTCTAAATCTATGCAAAATACACAAAACTTTGCATACCTTAGCAAGATCAAGCCACAGCAACTCTCAGACTTTATTGTCAATGAACATCCACAAACCATTGCGCTGATCTTAGCTCATATGGATGCAACAGAAGCTGCCGATACTCTTCAATACTTTCCTGATGATCTAAGAAGTGAAGTGGCGATGCGTATGGCAAAACTTGGAGATATCTCACCTTCAGTTATCAAGCGTGTTTCTGCTGTGCTGGAGTCAAAATTAGAATCACTCGCATCTTACAAGGTGGAAGTTGGTGGTACACGTGCCGTTGCAGATATTTTCAACCGTCTTGGTGCAAAATCTGCCAAAGCGACACTTGCAACTATTGAGCAGGTTGATGAAGAGCTTGCAGGTATGATTAAAGAGATGATGTTTACTTTTGAAGATATGGTACAGCTTGATAAAAATGCTATAACAGAGATTCTTAAAACAGTAGATAAAGGGGATCTTATGCTAGCACTCAAATCATCCCCTGAAGAGCTTAAAGAGAAGTTCTTCTCGGCAATGAGTGAACGTGCTCGTGAAGCCTTTGAAGAGGAGATGCAGTTCCTGGGTGCAGTGAAGATGAAAGATGTTGAAGCAGCTCAGAGAAAAATTGTTGAGGTTGTGAATCAACTTGCTGAAGCTGGAACTATTCAGATGGGATCAACTGAGGAGATGGTTGAATAATGGCAACAGTTATTCCAAATATGTTTGTAAATGAACACAGTGTCAATAAATACAACTTTAAAGTGATTGCACTGGGGTCAAGTGATGAGGGAAAGGAAGAATCCTCCTCTCAAACTCAAACGCAGCATCAAAGAGTAGAGCCTACCCCTGTGCAAAATGCTGAAGAGATCGACTCAAGTAGTTTAAGTAACTCCTCAAAAGAATCTCTGATCGAATCTTTAATGAAAAAGACAGATGAGATGAGCTCGAACTTTATCAAACTTCAGATGAAGCTTGAGGCAAAAGAGGAGGAGTTTAAACAAGAACTTCAAAAAGCAAAAGAGCAAGCTTTTGCAGAAGGTATGGAAGCTGGACGAGCTAAAGCTATTGAAGATGGTGAAGTTGGCATTAGTGAAGCGATAGAGTTGTGTGCATCTTCAGTGAAAAAACTTGATGCAAGTGCTCAAGAGTTTCAAAGTGCTCTTGAGGGGATAAAACAAGAACTGGTTCATGCTGCATTGGATATCTCTAAAGAGGTGATAAAAGTTGAGCTAAGTAGTGCATCTTCTGAAGTAGCAACACTTTTAAGTGAAGAGTTAATTAAAGATCTGCAAAGTGCTTCTAAAATACGACTTAAAGTGAATCCAAAAGATCATGGTAGAGTTTCTGAAGCAGTAGGAACATTAGAGCATGTTGAGGTGTTGTCTGATAGTGCTATCAGCCCTGGTGGAGTGGTAGTGATCAGTGATGCTGGAAATATAGATGCAGAGATATCAAAAAGATTTGAGCGTGTCAAACGCGCAGCACTAAGTGAGTAAAAATATATGAATATTAAAAACAAATCGATTCAAGAGTTGGACCAACTTTGCAAAGAGATTAGAGAGAAGATTTTAGATGTTGTAAGTAAAAATGGTGGGCATTTAAGTTCAACACTTGGTGCAACAGAGCTAATTGTCGCAATGCACAAAGTGTTTGATAGTAAAAAAGATCCATTTATCTTTGATGTGAGCCACCAATCTTATGCACATAAACTTTTAACAGATAGATGGGAGGAGTTTGATACTCTTCGTCAGTTTGATGGTCTATGTGGCTACACAAAACCAAGTGAGAGCGAGGATGACTATTTTGTAGCAGGGCATAGCTCTACTTCCATATCTCTTGGTGTAGGAGCAGCAAAAGCGATAGCTTTAAAAGGTGAGCAAAACTCTCGCATACCTGTTGTGATGATAGGTGATGGAAGTATGACAGCTGGTATGGTGTATGAAGCACTCAATGAGCTTGGAGATAGAAAATACCCAATGGTGATCATCTTAAATGATAACGAGATGAGTATTGCAAAACCTATTGGAGCACTTTCACGAATGCTCTCATCTGCGATGGCAAGCCCTTTTTACCAACGTTTTAAAAAAACAACAGAGTCATTTGTAGATAACTTTGGAGAGGGTGCACACTATATCGCAAAACGGATGGAAGAATCTCTCAAACTTATCACACCTGGGATGATGTTTGAGGAGATGGGTATCAACTATATAGGTCCTGTAGATGGGCATAATCTCGAACAACTCATAGATATCTTTACAACAGCCAAAGAGATGGGTAAACCTGTGATAATCCATGCCCAAACTATCAAAGGCAAAGGGTATGAGATAGCAGAGGGTAAAGAGGAGAAGTGGCACGGTGTTGGTCCTTTTGAGCTTAGTGATGGACATTCACTCAAAAAATCTTCTGCAAAATCAGCAACACAGATCTACACAGAAGCACTGATGCACCTTGCTGATAAAGATGAAAAAATTGTAGGTGCAACAGCAGCGATGCCAAGTGGAACAGGACTGAGTGCTTTGATGGAGAAGTTTCCTCAAAGATTTTGGGATGTAGCGATAGCTGAACAACATGCAGTCACCTCTATGGCAGCACTTGCAAAAGAGGGCTTCAAACCGTTTTGTACCATCTACTCCACCTTTTTACAACGTGGATATGATCAGGTGATCCACGATACCTGTCTGATGGATCTACCTGTTGTTTTTGCACTTGATCGTGCTGGGATAGTAGGAGAAGATGGTGAAACGCACCAGGGTGTTTTTGATATCAGCTTTTTGAGAGCTGTACCAAATATGACACTCTTTGCTCCACGTGATGAGAAGAGTTTCCATCAGGCAATGGGATTTGCTGCAGAGTATGACCACCCATGTTCACTTCGCTATCCACGTGGAAGCTTTTTTGAGTGTGACCTGCCAGAGTCTCAGCCGTTTGTACTTGCAAAATCACAACTGCTTCGCTCAAGTGAAGGTGATGTGTTATTCATCGGCTACGGCAATGGTGTGGGTCGAGCTTATGCAACGGCAAAAGAGCTAGAGCAAGATGTTGCACTGCTTGATCTGCGTTTTGTTAAGCCGCTTGATGTTGAGATGCTTCGCACACTTGCACAAAAACATAAAAAATGGTTTGTATTTTCAGACAGTTCCAAGATGGGTGGAGTGGGAAGTGCCATCTTGGAGTTTTTAGCAGATGAGCAGATAACAGATGTGATGCTTAAGAGCTTTGAATATGAAGATAGCTTCATCACTCATGGTAATACAAAACTAGTAGAAGAATCACTAGGACTCTTGCCAGAGCAACTTGCTAAAAGGGTAAAAGAGCTTATTTAAAGCTTTTTGAGAGTGATCTCTTCTTGGACTATTTGTTTTAATTTTTCAGTCAATATGGTATCTTGTTGCGTTTTAGAATATATTTTTACCTAAACTGATACTCATCTCTGGATTGGATGAGAGTTTGGAGGTGAGATTAATTAAGTCTCTTTTTATTTTTGGAAATTTTTTTTTGAGTTGTTTTACATCTTTTTCAAATCGAGGAAGGGTGTTTATTTTATAATTCATCTAAAAATCTTGAACTGGTCTTGATTTTAATTTACCTTGCTCAACAAGTTATATCTCATTGAGTCCATCTTTAAAAAGATCAATCACCGTATCATCAGAGCTATCAAGTTTAATCACTTCAACACCATCACTTTTAAAATGCTCTAACATCCATAAAACTTTTTGTGCTATCGTTTTATCTTGAAAATTTACTGCAATTTGCATTTTAACTCCTTCCTTCATTTTCTAAGTGTTTAATTATATCAAAATTCTTTTGTCTCTATCCAAACCACCCCACAAAACCTTCCTGTTTTTTGTGATGCTCTGTAGGAGTAAAATGTATCTGTATTGCAACATGTGCAACAACTCTCTTGGGTGATATTTTTTTGTGCTACTCCTGCGTTTGAGAGTTGCGTTTGTAAGATTTTTGCTATATCCAAAAAGTACTTTTGCTCCCTTTTTTCTATGGCATATTCGAGCTGGAGTGTTTGTGCCTCTTTGTATATCTCCTCTCCCACCTCATAACAACACACCCCAATAGCTGCTCCAATATGTACTTCTATATCTTGTGGTTGTGAGTGAAAATGGTGCATAAATGTGTTGATGGTGTTTTGCAAGATATTACTAAAAGCACCAGCACGACCAGCATGTACAGCTGCAATAACTCTCTTTTTTTTATCAAAGAGTATAACAGGGGAGCAATCAG
>JAMORZ010000129.1 GCA_027063295.1 Sulfurimonas sp. | reverse complement strand
GGTCTACTCACTCGCTCGTGAAGTGGGCTACACCCACTGCGTTTATTTTAAAAAACGCAAACCTTTTAGAGTTGCGTTTTAACTCTCTGTGTTGACCAGCCACATCGAGAAGATATCCAAGTAGTTCCAAAACGACTTAATATACTCAGGGTTGATCCCCTCATCTTCAAGTGGTTCTAAAAGTTGTGCATATAAACGCAACCATGACTTTCTCCCCTCTTCATCGATACGAAACGGTGCATGACGTCCCACCATCTGATGTTCTCCACGCTCTTTTGTAAAGAGAGGCTCTCCACCACTGATCTCAAGTAAAAATGTAAATGCATGACGTTTTGCTTCGGCAAAATCCTCCTCATCGTGAACAGGAAATAAAAATGCAATATCACTCTTCTCTATAAGTTCGTAGTGATCATATACAAGCTTCTCAAATCTCTCAACCCCAACTTCATGCAAAAAACCAGGATGTGGTTTTGCAACTGGTGGCCTTACACCAATCGTACCATCTGTAATCTCTAATTTCATTAAAAACCCTTTCTTTCTTTGGTAGAATTATACAAATAATTATGCAATAACAAGAGAAAAAAAGAGAAATTATGAATGTTTCACCAAGTTTTTCACCACCAATTAGACTCATGAAGCCATACTTTATGCTAAGTGTACTTTTTTATGTGCTCAGTCTTTGTACTGCACTCTTTATAGATCCATCAACTCCATTTGAAGATTTTACACTTATTGCATGGGTACATCTTTATATGTTAGGTTTTGTAATGCTTGCTATTTTTGCTGCAATGGCACAATTAGGGCCTATTGTGATAGAAAGTAACCATTACAATGTCAAAATTTTCAAACACCTCCACAAAGCACTTATTATGGGATTGTTTTTTTTACTAAGTGGATTTTTATACAACACCACTTTTTTACTTTTTGGTGGAGGTATTGTTTTAGGAGTGATGCTTGTGTATGCTGGAGAGTTTTTACTTACACTCAAATATGCAAGACGAAAAACAAGCATCACAAAAGCGATGAAAATGAGCAATTTTTTTTTACTTATTGGTATAATGACAGGCTTAACCATGGCAGCTGCATTTAACAATATTGTCGATCTCAATCCCCATGAGATCTTGGAGGTACATACATTTGGTCTTGTTGTTGGTTTTGTTATATTGCTTATCATGGGGATAAGCATCATTCTTATCCCTATGTTTGCAACAGCAAAAAGAGTAAGTGACAATGAATTTTCATCCTCTTTTATAACTTTAAGTATTGCAGTGTTTATGATGATTGGTTCATCTTTTATGTTACCAACAATACTACACAACGGTGCTTATCTTCTTACACTCATCGCTTTTGTTTTCTTTTTTATTCAACTCTTTAAGATGTTTCACTCACGAGCAAAAATAAAGCACGACATCTGGGCACTCTCTATCTATGTAGCTTATGGTAGTTTTGTTCTGAGTGTTATTTTTTTTGTTACTTATCTACTCAATTCAGATAATCTTTTTTTAAGAACTGCACTATGGCTTCTTTTTGTTGGATTCTTCGGATTTATCATTATTGGAAATTTTTATAAAATCATCCCTTTTCTTGTATGGTTTCACATCTATTCACCACTTATTGAGACACAAAGTGTTCCTATGTTACACCAACTTCTTGACAACAAACGTGCACATCTTCAATGGTTTTACTCAGTTTGTGGGCTTATTTTGAGTAGTGTTGCTATAATGATAGAAAACACTCACCTCTTCTATGGAGCTATGATACTTTTGATTTTTGGAGGATTTATACTTGTTTCTACAATTAATCATATATTTCATACAAATACCTAAAGTTGCATTTAATCATTGGCTATGTATAATACCTCAAAATATAAAAAACAAAAGGATTTACTTATGGGTAAATATATTGAATTGACAGGTGCAGATTATGAAGCAACTATCGCAGAGGGTGTATCTCTTGTAGACTTCTGGGCTCCATGGTGTGGACCTTGTCGTATGATTGCTCCTGTTATCGAAGAGTTAGCAGAAGATTTCGATGGAAAAGCAAAAATTTGTAAAGTAAATACTGATGAAGAGCAAGAGATTGCTGTAAAATTTGGTATCCGTTCTATCCCTACTATCATCTTCTTTAAAGATGGTGAAATTGTAGATCAAATTGTTGGTGCTCAAAGCAAACAAGCTTTAGCTGACAAACTTAACGATCTTTTAGGTTAATCTATAAAAGAGCAAGAACAACTCAGAAGAGGGAGAAAAAAGTCACTTTTTTCTCTCTCTACACTTTTAGCATCCTTCTTTGGTGCAGCGATGATCGCAGCTGCGTTCGCCTACTTTAACTACAAATTTTCTGAATACAAATTTATCGATTTTAAAAAATGGGTTTTTTACGAACAAAGTGATATCTTCATCCCAAAAGATGATAAATACATCATTGTTTTTTACTCTTCAAGAGAACCAAATACTATGGAACAACTTGCAAAAATAGATCTCAATACACATATTTTAGCAATTGACTACTATAACAAAGTCAGAAAAAACTCTCACAATACAACTTTTTTAAGAAGTGGAACAACAACATCTTTGGCATTTATACAACGTTTTAACATTTATAACTCACCATCTATTTTTTTTATAAAGAGATACAAAGATTCTCTTTATAAACAAGATAGTATGATTAGAAAACTCGATAATCTTGAAGAACTATCAAAAAGGATAAAAGAACTATGAGTAAAATATTAGATTGTGCAATTATTGGTGGTGGACCAGCGGGACTTACTGCTGGACTCTACACAACTCGCGGTGGACTTGAAAATGTAGTGATGTTTGAAAAAGGTATGCCTGGTGGGCAGATCACAAACTCTTCAGAGATTGAAAATTATCCTGGTGTAACAGGGGAGATAACAGGGATGGATCTAATGATGCCATGGCCAGCTCAATGTTCAAAGTTTGGTCTTGTTCATGAGATGGTTAATGTTACTCGTGTTAGCAAAGATGCAGAAACATTTACGATTCACATAGAAGGTGGAGAAACTGTGCAAGCTCATTCTGTCATCATGGCTACGGGTTCTCGCCCTCGTCGTGCTGGTTTTAAAGGTGAAGAGGAGTTTTTTGGACGCGGGATCAGCACATGTGCAACATGTGATGGTTTTTTCTACAAAGATAAAGAGGTTGTGATCATCGGTGGTGGTGATACAGCACTAGAAGAGGCTCTTTACTTGGCAAAAATCTGTTCAAAAGTTTATCTTGTTCACAGACGTGATACTTTCCGTTCAGCTCCAAATACAGTAGAACGTGTAAAAAATACAAAAAACATCGAAATCATTTTAAACGCAACACCAGATGAAGTGTATGGTGATACGATGGGTGTTACAGGGATCCGCATAGAAGATAAAGATGGGCACCAAAGAGATATTGAAGTTCCGGGTGTGTTTATCTTTGTTGGGAACGATGTGAACAACCAAACTCTCATCCAAGAAGATGGAAGTTTTTTATGTGATATGAATGAAGCTGGTCAGGTGATAGTAGATCTTAGTATGAGAACATCAGTACCTGGACTTTTTGCTGCTGGAGATATGCGTATTGAAGCTCCAAAACAAGTTATAAGTGCTGCTGGTGATGGTGCAGTTGCTGCACTTCAAGCTATCTCGTATGTAGATGAACTCTTAAGTTAAAGGAAAATAGATGATAAAAGTAGGTGTATTTGGTGCAAGTGGGCGTGTTGGAAAACTTCTTCTAGAAAATCTCAAAGAGACAGATCAAATGAGTTTAAGTAGTGTTTTTGTAAGAAATTCACTCGATTTCTCTATTGATCCTTCAGTACTGGTAACATCTGATATGGCATCATTTTTACATGCCTGTGATGTTGTAGTTGATTTTTCACTTCCAGATGCTTGTGAAGCTCTTCTTGAAGCAGCAATGAAAGATCCAAAGCCACTAGTTGTTGGAACAACTGGTCTTAACTCTCATCAGCTCAACCTCTTAAAAGATGCTAGCGAGATTATGCCTGTGCTCTATGCGACAAATATGTCACTTGGTGTTGCACTACTTAACAAACTTGTTTATCAAGCTTCCAAAGCACTTGAAGGGTTTGATATTGAGATTGTGGAGATGCACCATAGACATAAAAAAGATGCACCAAGCGGAACAGCTCTTACTCTAAGTGAATCTGCTGCTGCTGGTCGTAAGCTTGATATCGACAAAGTGCGTGTCAGTGGACGTGATGGAAACATTGGTGAGAGAACTTCGGATGAGATCGCTGTAATGGCTCTTCGTGGTGGAGATATCGTAGGTCGCCATACTGTTGGTTTTTACAATGATGGGGAGTTTATTGAGCTCAACCACACAGCAACTTCACGTTCAACTTTTTCCAAAGGTGCTCTTCGTGCTGCATCATGGCTTGTTGAACAAGATAAAGGGCTTTACTCCATCAGTGATTGTTTAGGTTTATAAACTTTTTGCAGACTTTGCAAGCTCTGCCCATGCAGAGTTTGGATCTGCTGCAATAGCTGCATCATAAGCTTTTTGAGCTTCTTCATCTCTCCATAGCTTGCTCAATACCATCCCAAGTAGATATTTTTGTCTTGAACGTTGTTTTGATGTAAGTTCTACAGAATCAAGAACTTTTATTGTTGCTAGTGCTTTTTCTAGTTCATTTTTATTGATATAAGCTTGATAAAGGCTAAACTCAAGATATGGACTTTGAGGGTGTGAATTTGATTCTTTTTGAATCTTCATTCCATATTCACCATACTTGATCACCATCATATCATCACCCATCTTTTCACCAACACCTACCATGGCTACATATCTATCAAGATCTTTGTATGTTATGCCAAATTCTTTTTGAATTTTGTTGATTGCATCTATCATATCAAGATTTTTTTCTAGACGTTCGTATGTATCAAAAAGGTATCTGTAGACATCTTTATATTTTGAATCTTTCTCATCCTCAATTAAAGCTATAAGATCCTCCGAAACACTAATCACTTCACTGTAGTTCCCTGTTGCAAAATCAACTTGAATATATCTATAAAGCCATTTCTTTCTCTCTTGAAGTGATTGAGATTTTATATTTTTCATCGCTATCGATTTACTTAATTGATAATCTCCACCTTTCATAGCACATTTATACACACCATCATCCCAACTATCTGAGAGTGTAATGTTGTAATCTTTTGCGATACTAAGGACACTATGGCACTCCTCATGTTTAAGAGCATCTTCCATTGCATAGATCGCCGCATCACTAATAATACTCTCTACATCGCCATATTTCTCACTATCAAGAAGCTTTAACTTCTCTTGGAGTGCTAAAACATCTTCGTACTTTTTCTCTTTGAGTAAAAGTTTTGCTTTTTCATATAAGGCTCTATTTGCTATCTCATCACCTGCATACTCTTCTATGAGCTTATCATACTCTGCAAGCCTTTGTGTGTCATTGCTATCAACTACATCAAAAAAGAGACTATCTTTAGCGACCTGAATGTCATTGATAAAATCTCCATCTGGATACTCTTTTATATACTGGTTAAGTGCAACTAATGCTTCTTTTTTATACTTTGTTTTTGCAAGCCATAATGCTCTATCTTTAAGTAAAGACTCATAATGATCATTTTTTTGTTTATTTGTATGATCTAAAAGTGCTTTGGCTATATCTGCTGCTACTTTATATCTCTCAACATCACCAAACACATACATGATATCGAGTGATTTTTTAAGCTCACTTGCAAAGAATGACGGTTTTGCTTTAATAATCTTTTCTATATATTTTGCAGCTTGAAGTGATGATGTTTGCATCTTCAGCTGTGCTAAATGAAATGCAGCACTCACAGCTACATCTATATTATTTGTCTCTTTAAGTGCTTTGAGATAATATTTCTCAGCAACACTATCACCACCCGATTCTTCAGTCATTTCACCCTTGTAGATATAGCCCCATTGTGCATAGATACTATCTTTATGTTCGCTAAATAATCTATCAAAAAAGTAATCTGCATCTCCATTTTGCCCAATAAGAGCATAACCACGAGCAATAAATGAAAGCACCTCAGGGATATGTTCATCTGATGAGTATTCACGTAAAAATAGTTTAGAGTAGTCTATAACATTATCATTGTCTTTGAGTGCAGCATAGACTTTGATTTTATAAAAAATCAACTCTGCTTTAAAAAGAGTATCTGGATATTTTTCCAAAACAGAATCGATAAGTTCTAAACACATATCATATTTTTTTGCTTCATAGAACTTTTTAATACGTAGATAATCTGTCACATCTTCAACTTTTTTGATGTGCACAGGATTTCCTTTAATATCAAGTCCTCCCACATAAGGTAACATATCTTTATCCATATAAAAAGGAAAATTGATCCCTATACTTGGCTTTTCATCTTGATAGATCAAAGGAAGTTTCTCTTTATAACCAACTATAACCCAATGTTTCGATAATGTTACATCTGCATCATAAACACTTTTATCTTGTGTTGCATCAAAAACAACAGGAACAAGTTTTAGTTTGTAAAATGGCTTAATAGTTAAAAAAAATGTTTTATCTTTTCTCAAAGAGGAGATAACAAAAAAATCATTTTGTATACTCTTTAGTGGTCTCTCTGGCTTTTTACTATAAGCACATACAACTTTTGTAACTTCGTCAAAGTTGTTTTTTATCTCTTGACATGTAAAGTTTTGCTTTTCTCGAAGATGTAAAAGGGAGTAACGTTTATGTTGCTCAATGCCACTGTTGATTGATATCTCCAGTGCATTGAGTATAAAAACACTTAGGACAAGAGGTAAGAGTATGCGATATAACAAGATCTCTTCCCCTTAGAAGTTTATTTGGTTTTAGTATCCACTATGATATACAAATGCTGTAATAAATTCAAGCAATGGATTTATTGCAAGTACAGCAAATACAGTTCCTATAATAGCTATACCAATGATAGTTTTAAGTGAGTTTGTAGCATTTGTTACATAAACTTTACCATCAACAGCAATGACAGGCTCTTTCATAAACATATAAACAATAAGTTTAAGATAGTAATAACCAGCAATAGCAGAGTTAAGCGCCATAATAAGAGCTAACACAGTATAGCCAGCAGTTACTGCTGAAGATATCATATACATTTTACCCCAGAAAAGTGCAAATGGTGGAAGACCTGCTAAACTTAACATAAACAGACCCATAACAACCGCAGCCATTGGAGCAGTTTTGATCATACCAGCAAATTTCTCATAAGAATGGTCACTACTTTGCCCCTCAACAAGATTTTTCTGACGAGAGATCCAAAGCATCGAGAATGATCCAAGGTTTGTAAAACTAAACAGTACCCAGTACAAGAAAAGAGCAGAGTTAGCTTGAGTTGTTCCAATAAGCACTGCTGACATTACAAAACCAGCATGTGAGATAGAAGAGTATGCAAGCATACGTTTTACATCAGTTTGTACAAGAGCCCAAAGGTTTGCAGCAGTCATTGTGATAACTACAAACGCATAAAGAATCACTTCTAACCAAACAACACCACTGTGGATTAGGAACTCAAATAGTCTCATCGCAACAATAAACGCAGCGATCTTTGGTACGATCGACATATATCCAGCCATTGCAGCTGAACTTCCCTCGTACACATCTGGTGTCCATGTATGAAATGGAACAATAGATAGTTTAAATCCAAATGAAGCGAGCATAAATACAACACCAACAAGAACATAACTAATATCA
>JAMORZ010000128.1 GCA_027063295.1 Sulfurimonas sp. | reverse complement strand
GTATTATAACTCAACTTTCGCACATAAAGCCTAACTCTTTTTGAGTGTAAGCACTGAGAACAGCGATGATCTGTAGAAAGTTTTTATTCTCCTTGACAACATTTTGAATTTCAGAGATTTTTGTAAGTATTTTTATAAAAAGCTGCATTGATATTGCCAGTGATTCGAGTTCACATTCTAAATCTCTAAAGAGTTCTCCAAGTGTTTGTACCTCTGCTTTTGACAAGGGGATGGATATCGATGGATATACCCTTTTAAAACCCCTCATCCAAAATGAGCGAACATGGCTTGTGCATAAAAAAACAAAAGATTATGTTGTAAAGTTTGCCCCTTATGAAGCTGCAGAAGATGAAGTACTGCTTGATCTTTTTGTCAAAGAGGCATGGAACGCAAAAAGACTCAAAGCTGCGTTTTTTCCAAAAGCGGTCATACCAAAGACACGTACCAAATGTGATGATAGCAAAAGATGATGATGAAAACTTAGAGTTTAAAATCATCGAGTTTGGAAGTATCACTGAGATTTTCTCAACTGATTCAAAAGCGGGAACTCCAAGCTTCAAAGAGGCAAAAGCACCAAGTGCTCTGAACAAAAATATCCCACAATGGCTAGACAGTGTGATACTGCGTTCCATCGCCATTGATAAAGAGCAAAGATACAGCCACTATTCAGAGATGCACTATGAGCTTACACATCCAGAGAAGGTAAAACCATACTTTGTAAAAAATGCACCACTCATAGAGAAATCTCCCCTTCTCTTTTACAAACGAGCTTTTACCATCATGACACTTGTAAACTTTGTACTGATTTATCTTTTGCTTAAATAAGTAAAAGATATTATTTTGCTATAATCTTACTCATAATCTCCACTCAAAGGGAAAACTGTGAGAACAGATAAAGAGCTTGACTTTTTAGAAAACCACATACCAGACTTGGCAAACAGTGCTACACAACAAGCCCAAAAGAGTGGATATAGAACATATCTCTATTTTATAGCAACACAAGATCCACTCATCAATATATCAAGAGTGAAAAACAGAGTAAAACATGGTGGACACGATGTACCTCAAGAAAAAATCATCTCTCGTTACTATAAAACACTCCAAAACCTCAGCAGGGCCATCAAGTACACAAACAGAGCTTATATCTTTGATAATTCATCACACCAAAGAACCTACCTTGCTGAGATAACAGATGCAAAAACCATAGAGATAAAAACACCTACCATCCCACAATGGTTTGATAGATATATACTAAAAGAGGATATATGAGCTGGCTTAATTTTTTTCAAACAACACAACAACAAAAACATGCTTTTGGACGGGGGATAAACGCAAACATATCTCCTGATGAGGAGAAGCTTTTTATCGCTTCGTATGAGGCTTTTGAGAGGGGTGAGATCCTTGAGGGGTATGCGCTCTTTTTTGATTCACTTATCAACTTTCGTGATGATATCTCCAATGAGAACATCACCTACACAATAGAAGATGCAAAAAAGATGCACTTTGTTATCTTTCAAGGGTGTGCAAGGGTAAGTGGTGTTATCACTGAGCAAAACCTCTATGCAGAATCTATCATCTGTAAAAAATCAGACGCAAATGTCGCACTCAAACGCTACATCTTGGAGAGAAACTACCAACTCACCTATGCCAACTACTTTGCCAATGATGAACATATCATGATAAAGCTCTACCACGACAATAAAACCATGAGCCCACAAAAAGTGTTTTTTCCTCTACGTGAGATCGCACTTAATGCTGATTATGACAAAGAGCATATTGTGAGTGAGTTTGAGAGTTGCGTTTTGCAAGATACTGCACACACAACACCTCTGAGTGAAGATGAACTGCGTTTAAAGTATGAGTATCTTTTAGAGCAGATCGAACTTACAGAACAAAAAGTACTCACTCTGCCATCAAATGATAATGCCTCTATGCAATCTTTTTTATATCTCAAACTCCTCTTTAGCATCGACTATCTGCTTGTTCCAAAGTACAAAATCTACCAAAGACTCTCAAAAACCATCTTGGAGTATTTCTCAGCAGAGTCCATGCCTATAGAGGCAAAAAATGAAGAGCTCAAACGCTATACACAAAAACTAAAAAACCTCAGCTTTGAGGAGTTTAGCGCAAACTTTTATGATGCAAAATACACATTTAACCAAACAGAGAAATCCTCTTTTGGTGATGTTGAAAACTTTATCTCCGAATCTATCACAAAAATTCGCTGGTATAAAAACAACCGTTATACACAGATTATTCCAACCATCTACAAATATATGGCATTTTACATACTCTACAACTTTGGACTCAACCCAGCAGCCAAAGAGTTGCTCCACACTTTAGTGGAGGTGCAAAACTCTGCGTTTTTTACTTCACTTGGCTACACACCACTCTATGATGAAGCAAACAACAGCTTCTCAAAGCGTGCCATCATCAACAAACTCGATGAGATTGTAGAGAGTTATCAGCCAAACTATCCATCTTTAGTCAGTTTTGCTTCAGAGCTTAACTTCAACTCACTCAATGAGTTTAGCCACAGCTTTTACTTACAGTTTCAAACACTCAACTTTGAGGAGATATAGAGATGAACACACAACTTTTACTTGAAAGCTATATCGATAACATCATACAGATTATGACACCTTATGGGAGTGGAAGTGGGTTTATCATCGATGATCTTATCATCACAAACTCCCATGTTGTAGGGGGTTTAAAAGAGGTTGTCATAAGTGCTAAAAAAATCAAACGCACCATCGCACCTGTGGTGTATGATGATCCTTACTTTGATCTTGCATTTATCAAGTGCGATTTTACAAAGCCCCAAACGCAACTCCAACTCGCACTCACTCCACCAGAAGATGGAGATATCACCGTAGCTGTGGGACACCCTTATGGGCTTAACTACACAGCAACAGAGGGGATTATCTCTCGTGCTTCAAGACTTCAGGGGGATTTGGAGTATATCCAGATAGATGCTGCCATCAACCCTGGAAACAGTGGTGGGCCACTGCTCAACACCCAAGGGGAGGTGATAGGGGTAAACACTTTTATTATCCAAAACGCAAACAACCTTGGTTTTGCGCTGCCATACTTTTATGTCCAAGAAGCACTTGATGCCTACCACACCAAAGCAAAACAAAACATCATAAAATGCCCATCGTGTAAAAACCTCATCGAGGAGAGCTCCATCAAAAACGACTACTGCCCTGAGTGTGGTGTCAAGCTTGAAGTAGCAAAACTCAGACGCAAAGGGTACAACCCAACAGGTGCAACCAAACTGCTTGAGCAGATACTCGATGAGCTTGATATCAATGTCACCCTGGCACGCCGCAGCCAGTCATCGTGGAGGGTTGATCATGGAAGTGCCCGCATAGATATCAACTACTACGAAAACGGCATCATCATTGGAGATGCAAAATTGTGTGCTATCCCACAAGAGAAGATTGAAGATGTGTATGATTATCTGCTAGAGAGAAACAATGAACTCTCCTATTTGCAGTTCTCCATCAACGAAAACTCCATCTATCTCTCCTACCTGATAGTGGACTCATCACTTACACACGATGAGGGCAAAGTTGCACTCAAACGCCTTTTTGACTTTGCTGATAAATATGATGATATACTCATCAATGAGTTTGGCGCACTCAAACAAAAACGTGATAACGAGGATTAAAATGTATAAATTTAAAACTTTTCAATGTGATTTAGAGAACTTTATACCTGAGCTTAAAAAACTTATACAAAACAACAACGACAAGATTGAGCAACTTTTGGCACTCAAAGAGAAAAACTACAACAACTTTGTCAAAGAGTTTGAAGCTATGGAGGAGGAGTTGGAGCTTTTCATCACTCCGCTCTCCCACCTAAACGCAGTAGAGAACTCAGAACAAACGCAAGATATCTACTCACAGATGCTCCCCCTCATCACAGAGTACTCAACACAACTCTCACAAAACATAGAGCTTTACAAAGCCTACAAAGAGATCCTATCAAACGAAAATGAGCAACTCAGCTATGCACAAAAGAGGGTGTTAAAGCTTAATATCCAAGAGTTTGAGCTAAGTGGTGCACACCTAGATGAGAGTACAAAAGCAAGACTTCAAGAGATAAATATAGCTTTAAGCGAACTCTCAAACAACTTCAGCCAAAACCTCCTTGATGCAACCAATGCCTATGAGTATATCATCACAGATGAGGCTGACCTTGATGGTTTACCTGAACATGAAAAAGAGGTAGCCAAGTTTGAAGAGGATGGAGTAGTAAAGTATAAGTTCACCCTTCAGATGCCATCATATATCGCCTATATGACCTATGGGAAAAATGAAGCCATCAGAGAGGAGCTCTATAGAGCCTATGTAAGTCGTGCTCCACAAAACGCAGAGATTATCGATGAGTTGTTGCGTTTAAAACAGGAGATGGCACAACTACTTGGGTTTGCAAGTTATGCTGAGTATTCACTCGCACAAAAGATGGCACCAGATACCAAAAGTGTTCTTGTGTTTTTAGACAAACTTCTTGAGAACTCACAAACACAAGCCCACAAAGAGCTAGAGACCCTTGAGGAGTTTGCAGAAAAAAAACTCAAAAGTCACGATACGATGTTTTACTCAGAAGCACTCAAAAAGGCACACTATGATCTTGATGAGGAGGAGTTTCGCCCATATTTTGAACAGCAAAGTGTCATCAAAGGGATGTTTCAGTTTTTAGAACAACTCTTTGGGGTGGAGTTTAAGCAATGCTCACTGAGCCTCTGGAATGAAAAAGCAACTGCTTATGATATTTTTGCAGAGGGCTCTCTTTGTGCCAGACTATACCTTGATCTTGAAGCCAGAGAGTCAAAACGGGGTGGAGCATGGATGCACAACTACGAAGCACACCACAAAGATACCAAAGGAGATACACACCTCGCTTCTGCGTTTGTGGTGTGTAACTTCCCTGCATCTTCAAAAGAGCACCCTTCCCTTTTACGTCACGATGATGTGGTGACACTCTTTCATGAGATGGGACACGCCATACACCACCTTCTCTCAAAGGTTGATGAGAGTGAAGTGAGTGGTGTCAATGGTGTGGAGTGGGATGCTGTGGAGTACCCTTCACAGTTTTTGGAAAACTTTGCCTATGAGCCTGAAGTGCTTAAACTCTTTGCAAAACACTACAAAACAGGTGAGATACTCCCAGATGAGATGATAGCAAAACTTGTCAAAAGCAAAAACTTCCTCTCAGCCATGTCGATGCTTCGTCAGCTGGAGTTCTCACTCTTTGACTTTAAACTCCATACAAAACTACACCAAGGCATGGAGGTTCAAGCACTGCTTGATACCATCAGAGAGAAAACCGCACTTATCAAGCCCCCAAGCTACAACAAGTTTCAAAACGGTTTTGCACATATCTTTGCTGGTGGCTATGCAGCAGGATACTACAGCTACAAATGGGCAGAGGTACTGAGTGCTGATACTTTTTATAGTGTTGTTGATGAGGGAATTTTTCACTCAAAGATGGCGCAAAACTACCGTAAAATCATCTTAGAGGGTGGTGGAGCAAAAAGTATGCAAGAGCTTTTTGTAGAGCTTATGAGCAGAGAGCCAGACCCTCAGGCTCTGCTGCGTTTAAACGGGATTGTTTAGGTGAGAGTTGTTGCATTTGTACTGCTGCTATTCTCACTCCTTGGAGCCGATATATTAAAGGTTGCCACATATAATGTTGAGAATCTTTTTGATCTTAAAAAGAGTGGACATGAGTACAAAGAGTATATCCCCTACTCCGTTTCCAAGTGGAATAAAACCAACTACAACAAAAAACTCAAAAACCTCTCACGGGTGATAGTGGATATCGATGCTGATATCATCGCTCTGCAGGAGATAGAATCTCTTGAAGCACTCAAAGATCTCAAAAAACAGCTCAAATATGATGGGCTTTACTACCCCTACTTCAAGATTGCCAACAAAAAAAACACCACTATCAAGGTAGCACTACTGAGCAAGTACCCTTTTGTCTATACAAGGGAGGTTGATGTTACTTCATCATACAAATTTCGCAACATCTTAGAGGCAAAGTTTAAGATAAACAACACTGAACTCTACCTCTTTGTCAACCACTGGAAAAGCAAAGCTGGTCCTGAGAGTATGCGTATCATCTCAGCTAAAAAACTGCGCCAACGTATAGGGAAGATCGGGTATGACAAAAACATCATCCTCCTTGGGGACTTTAACTCAGACTATGAGGAGAACATCAAGTTTCTTCGCAAACGCAAACACAACGACACCTACGGCAAAACGGGGATAAACGATATCCTTAGAACCAAAACACAAAAATACAAAGCAAAAGAGTCTAAATACACCTCAAGAGGTTTTTACAATCTGTGGTATGATGTGGCAAGAGATGAAAGATACAGCTATATCTTTCGTGGTAAAAAAGAGGCCCTTGATAACATACTCATCTCCCAATCACTCCTCTTTGGAAACAAAAAGATACACTATATCCCCAGCTCAACTCACCACTTTAAAAAGCCCTATCTGATGAAGAAAAAGTATATCTACAGATGGCAGATGAGTAGAAAAAAACCACGCAAACACAAAGGTAAAGGGTACTCTGATCACTTAGCAGTTGTTGCTGCGTTTGAGATAAAATAGTTTTTACACTAAACTCATCAAAGAGAGATCAAAAACAAGATTGTTCTCTTTAAGTGATAATGTGATGTGACACCCATGTTTGTCGATCTTTTGTACCCCCTTGAGGTTGTCACACAAAACCATCTCCTCTTTTGTCACAGGATCATGCACCATCAAAGCATCTTCTTTAATGAAAAAGATGCGACCACCTCCACAGCCATCACCTACGATCCCCTCACATACCAAAGGAGAACTCATATCAAAACCATCCATCATCTAAACACTCCTCTTTTGCATCTGCAACAAACTCTTTGTACTCACTTGAGTTTTTATCAAGAGCCACATACTCATCGTGAGTATAATTTTTAAATGTCACATCATCAAGACACTGACACAGTTTTGTATCGTTTGTATCATTGCAGTGAGAGAGCAGTACTTTTTTTTGCTCCTCATCCCAACCCACATAGGAGTTATAATAAGGGTAGAGTGCCCAGATAGCAAACCCTATGGTGAGTACAATGTTAATGATATACTCCCTTTTTCTTGTCTGGAAATATTGCTTCACATCATAAGATATGAGTAAAATAAATACCACTTCCAGAGTGATATTGAACCAATCGCTATCTAAAAAATCAAACATCTACTTTTTTCCTCTTAGTTTTTTTACAGCCTCAGCACACATACTCAACCCAAACACAGCAGTTACCCCCATAAAGCTTCCCATCTCTTTGATCTGTGCTTCTTCAGAGGAAAACACCACAGTGTAGTTTTTCTTAAACCCTCTGCGTTTAAGCTCTGAACGGATAAGTGAGCCAAACTTGTCTCCATAGCTCTTCCAGATACTATCTACTTTTATTTTTGTAGGATCAAGTCTCTTAGCACTCCCAAAGGAGCTGATAAGTTTTTTGTAACATTTTTGTGCCAAAGCCACCTTGGCTTTTCTATCATCTATCGCATCAAGAACTACATCATAAGGTTCAAAGTCAAACTCAGCTATCCACTCCTCATCTACCTTTTGCTCTATGATGGTGATATCTTTGTAGTGGGTGCTGAGTGCTTTTACCTTCCCCTCACCCAAGTGCATCTCAGAAAAAAGCTGTCTGTTTTGGTTACTCTCATCAAATGTATCATAATCAACTATGGTGATATCACTCACCCCACTACGATAAAGACAATCAAGACAAAACCCACCAACACCACCAACACCAAGCAGCAATAC
>JAMORZ010000127.1 GCA_027063295.1 Sulfurimonas sp. | reverse complement strand
GATGTTTATCTAAAAGAGCAGGAGCAAAAACTCTCTCAACTGAAAAAACAAAAAGTAGCACTCCTGCAAAAAAAGCTCAAAAAACTTCAAAAACTCTATGAGAGACTTGATGATGAAGAGACTCTTTTACAAGAGGCTCAAAAGTATGAACACTATGGCAACCTTGTACTCTCAAATATCCACAATATCAAGCCCTATGCACAAAAGCTTGAACTTCAAGACTATGATGGCTCAATACTAAAGATCGAGCTTGAAAAACCTTTTGCTTCTGCACACCTTATTAGCAATATGTTCTTTACAAAAAGTAAAAAAGCAAAACAAAGAGCAAAACATTTGCACATAGAGGAGGAATCGCTCCGCTCAAAGATAGAGCATACAAAACTTTTTATACATACTGTCGAGAGTGCAAAAGATACAGCCAAAATAGAGATGCTTTTTCCAAAACAACAACATACAAAAAAACTCAAACACAACGACTCCATAGAGCAGTTTTGGATAGAGGGGTATAAAGTACAGCTTGGGAAAAATGAAAAAGGCAATGTTGAGCTTTTACAAAACGCAAGAGCAAAAGATGTGTGGTTGCATATGAAAGATAGACCATCATGCCATGTGATTATCACAACAGACAAGCAAAATCTCCCATTAAAAGTGATAGAAGCAGCAGCGAGATTGTGTGTTGATTTTACAACCACTGTAGAAGATCGATATTTGGTCGATTATACTCCACGTAGGGAAGTGAGCATCCAAAGTGGTGCCAATGTGCTTTACAACAAATATAAAACCATAGAGGTTGATACAAGGAGTGAGTGATGGCAGTAGGTCCAGTATCAAATACAATCTTCGTAAATCAGATGACACCTGCAGCTACTTCTATGCAAAATGCTCACAACAATAGAGTTGATTTTCAAAATATGGTTGCACAAACTCAACTTCAAGAGCGTGATGAAAAAGTGTTAGAGGTTCGTCCAACAGAGGAGAACCAAGAGATAGACCCTGATCGTGAACACACTAAAGATGAAGCTGATCGTGAAAATGAACGTAGTGAAAAAAGAGAAGAGAATGATGACTCATCAGAAGAGGAAACACAAATCTACAAACTTGATATCACTGTTTAAAAACTCCTTTTAAACTCTAACTCGTTATAATCTAAGAACTTTTTTCTTAGGGAACTTTTATTATGAGTATGTATGAAAACAACAAAGAGAGGATTAACACAGGTTTAGCACTTTTAGCTGCCGTGTTTATCATTGGGCTGATAGATAACTTTTTTGTGATGTGGCTAGTGTTTGGAGCGATCTATCTTATGGCATTTCAAGAAGCTTTGAAACTTTTTGGAGTTGAGAGAGATGGACTACTTCCATTTGCAATAGGTGTCTGGCTTTTAGCTGGTATCTACCCTTATGGTGATGATCTGTTTGTGTTGGCTGGTGTTGCTTATGCGAGTGCTGTTGCGTTTAACAAAGAGATCCCATGGAGAGACTTTTTCCCTTTTATCTACCCAACTGCAGGGATGCTATTTATGTTTACAATGTACCAAGAGTATGGTGTGATGTCACTTTTATGGCTCTTGGCTGTTGTAGCACTTACTGATGTTGGTGCGTATGCAGTGGGCAAAAGCATAGGAAAAACTCCATTTTGTGAAACAAGTCCCAATAAAACGATGGAGGGTGTTGTAGGTGGCATCGTTGTTGCGACACTCGGTGGTATGTTTTTTGGTCTTGGGATTGTTGATTTGGGTGTTGCGTTTCTTGTGAGCTTCGCAGTTGCTGTGAGCTCTATCTTTGGTGATCTTTTTGAATCATCACTCAAACGCAGTGCTGGTGTAAAAGATAGTGGAGATATCCTCCCAGGTCACGGTGGAGTGCTAGATCGTATCGATGGGTATCTTTTTGGTGGGATAGTGATGCTTGTGCTCTTAAGAGGGCTGGTATAGTTGATACTTTTAGGTTCTACTGGCTCCATAGGGGTAAATACCCTCATCATCGCTAAAAAGTTTGGCATAGAGGTTGAAGTTTTAGTTGCTGGAAGTAACATCACACTACTCAACAAACAACTTCAAGAGCATCAACCAAAGATGGTTGTTGTTGCTAACGAGGCAGATATCTCAAAAGTAAATCACCCAAATGTTGCGTTTGGAAGTGATGCGATCTTAAGAGCTATAGAGCAAAGTAAAAGTGAGCTGGTTGTCAATGCTCTTGTTGGGTTTTTGGGGCTCTCCCCAACACTCAAAGCGATAGAGTGTGGCAAAAAGGTTGCACTTGCCAACAAAGAATCTTTAGTTGCGTGTGGAGCTTTTATAGACAGCTCTAAAATCCAACCGATAGATAGTGAACATTTTGGGCTTTGGTACCTTTTAGATGATAAACCTCTTAAAAAGATGATCATCACTGCAAGTGGTGGAGCATTTCGTGATTGGGAGCTTTCACGTTTACAAAGCGCAACACTGGCAGATACCCAAAAACACCCAAACTGGTCGATGGGGCAGAAGATAACCATAGACAGTGCTACGATGGTCAATAAGATGTTTGAGCTTTTAGAAGCGCGTTGGCTTTTTGGTGAAGGCAAAAATGGGGTATGTGAGTTTGATGCCATCATCGAGACAAAGTCACTCATCCATGCACTTATAGATTTTAAAGATGGCTCCACTACAGCACACTTTGCACACGCTTCTATGCAACTGCCTATTGCGTATGCACTTGATGTAACGATGCAAGAGCAGATCTTAGAGAGCGTCAATCTTTTAGAGGTTGGCTCACTTGAGTTTCGCCCCATAGAGCAAGAGCGCTACCCTGTTTGGGAGATCAAAAAAGAGCTTTTAGCCAATCCAAACCGTGGTGTTATCATCAACGCAGCCAATGAAGTTGCCATAGAGAAGTTTATAGCCAAAGAGATAGGGTTTATGGATATAAGCAAAACGATCATCACTGCGTTTGAGCATTTTACAACAGAGCCTAGAAGTGTTGATGATGTGTTTGCACTTGATGCAGAGGTAAGAGGGTATCTTAGAGGATGAGTCGTATCAAGGGAGTTTCTTTATTTGCCAATGTGGGGATAGCTGAGACCTATATGCAAACACAAGGGATCGAGATAGTGGTTGCTAATGAGCTGATGCAAAAAAGGGTTGCGTTTTATAAGGAGCTTTACCCATCTTGTGATATGGTGCAAGGGGATATCACAGATGATGAGATTTTTAACTCTATCCTTGCTAAAGCGCAACAACACAAGTGTGACTTTCTTATAGCTACACCACCTTGTCAGGGGATGAGTTTAGCAGGGAAGATGAGAGAAGATGATCCACGAAACTCTCTGATAAAATATGCTGTAAAAATGGTGCAAAAACTTCAACCAAGCAATGTACTTATAGAAAATGTTCCAAAGGTACTCAACACTTATCTTGTGCATAAAAAAAAGAAGATTAAGATTACAGATTTTATCAAAAGCGAGCTTGAACCTTTAGGGTATATCATCAACCCTGTTGTAGTAGATGCAGCTAATTATGGTACACCACAAAGTAGAAAAAGAGCGATATATCTGATCTCAAAACTGCAAAAATGGCTTCCTCCTCAAAAGCAAAAGAAAATAACTGTTCGTGAAGCGATAGGGGATCTCCCAAGCCTAGAGAGTGGGCAAAGTTCAAATATAGAGTACCACTATGCTAAAAAACACAATGAACGCCACATATCTTTTCTTCGCCATACCCCAACAGGAAAATCAGCACTTCACAACAAAGTACACTACCCGAAAAAAGAGGATGGTACCCGCATCAAGGGGTATGATACCACTTACAAACGTATAGAGTGGGACAAACCCTCTCCAACCATCACAATGGCAAATGGCTCAGTCTCTAGTCAAAACAATGTGCACCCAGGAAGACGCCTGGAAGATGGTACATACTCCGATGCTCGTGTTTTAACACTCAAAGAGATTTTTATCCTTTCAGGTTTACCAGATAGATGGCAACCACCAAAATGGGCAAAAGAGAACCTAATACGTGAAGTGATAGGAGAGGGTGTCCCTCCAAAACTTGTTGAAGCACTTTTGAGTGTGATGCCAAAAAAGATATTTGTATAAGTGTGTTATACTTGTCATACATATAATACAAAAGGAAGATGATGATTAGTGTTCGCCTACCAAAAGATATGGAAAATCGTATAAATAACTTAGCAAAAAGTACACAAAGACCAAAAAGCTTTTTTATTAAAGAGGCTTTAGCCAATTATCTTGAAGATATGGAAGATTACTATGATGTTTTGCAAAGAAAAAACAGCAAAAGCAGAGAGATTATAAGTTTAGAAGAGTTAAAAAGTGCCATCGACGTATAAAATAATTTTTGATAAAAAAGTTATAAAAGATCTAAAAAAGATAGATACAACATGGCAAAAAAAGATTTTACAAACTATAGAAACAACACTTACAAAAGATCCATACAGTGGAAAAAAACTTGTTGGTAATCTGTCTGATTATTTTAGGATAAGGGTTGGGGATTATCGTATCATCTATGAGGTATATGATGATGTTATAACGGTTGAAGTTATCAAGATAAAACATAGAAAAGATATATACAGGTAGAGAAAACACCAAAGGATTAAAGATGATACTAAGCATAGAGAGCTCATGCGATGATAGTGCTATAGCTATCACTGAGATAGAGACAAACAAACTCCTTTTTCATAAAAAGATAAGTCAGGAGATCGAGCATAGCGTGTATGGTGGTGTTGTACCAGAGTTGGCTGCACGACTTCATGCAGAGGCTTTGCCAAAGATACTTGAACAAACAAAAGAGTATTTTCCCCACCTAAAAGCAGTAGCAGTTACCTCTACTCCGGGACTTGCTGTGACACTTGTAGAGGGTGTTACTATGGCTAAGGCTGTTGCTGTGGCACTTGATATCCCCATCATAGGGGTAAACCATCTCATAGGGCATATCTACTCCCTTTTTATAGAGAAACAAACGCAGTTCCCACTTACTTGTTTACTTGTCTCAGGTGGGCATACTCAGGTGATGGAGGTAAAAAGTCTCAGTGATATAAAAACTGTTGGAAAATCGATGGATGATAGTTTCGGGGAGAGCTTTGACAAGGTAGCAAAGATGATGGGACTAGGTTATCCTGGTGGACCACTGATCCAAGAACTTGCAAAAGATGGTAACAGAGAAGCTTATAATTTTACCGTACCTCTGCATCAGTCTCCACTTATAGCTTTTAGCTACTCAGGGTTGAAAAATGCAGTACGCTTGGCAGTGGAAAAAGCTGATGGGGATACAGCTAAGTACAAAGATATAGCAGCATCGTTTGAGCATATAGCAACAAAACATCTTATAATGAAGCTAAAGAAGTATTTTAAAACCAATCCACCAAAAAGGTTTGCCATTGTTGGTGGTGCGAGCGCTAACCTTTACTTGCGTTCACAGATAGAGGAGCTTTTAAAACCATACGGTGCTAAGCTATTGTTAAGTGAACTTCAATACTGCTCCGATAATGCAGCGATGATAGGCAGAGTTGGTGTTGATATGTACAAAGAAAAATCATTTTCAACAGTGGCTGATCTTGATGTGCAACCTAGGAGTAATCTGTAGCTTTGTTTAAGCCCAAAAGGGTTAAAATACTTCTATGCGAGTATTAAATTTAATAAAACTAAACAAGAGTGTCATCTTTCTTTTTCTAGTGCTTTTTGTATTTTTTGAAATATTGTCTTACTTCTATATGAAAGACAAACAAATTGTTACAAATGAGTTTGTAAAAAAGAGAAATGTGTATGATTTTGGTCTTCATACGGAGTTTGCTAAAACATATATGCATGATATAGCACAGGTGATTTTTGATACAAAAATAGATAGTAAATATACTCAAAAGTTGATGTATGAAGCATCGCATACATCAAACAAAAAAGAGTTGTCTGAGTTGCGGAATGAACTTTCTACCCATTTTGATGAACTATATCACTATATGCAAACTCAAGGGATTCGACAGTTCCATTTTCATCTCCCCGATGCAGTGAGTTTTTTGCGTTTTCATAAACCAAAAAAATTTGGTGATTCACTCGTAGGGATCCGACCAACTGTAGAATATGTCAATAAGCATCATAGGCAAGTAACAGCTTTTGAAGAGGGAAGAATCTTTAATGGTTTTAGAAATGTATACCCTATCTTTTATAATGGTGAGTTTGTGGGGAGTGTTGAGATATCTTCATCATTTGCCGCGATTCAAGAGATAATGCAAAGAACACAAAAGGCATCATTATTGTTTATGATTAGTAGTGATATCGTTTCTCAAAAAGTGTTTAATTCAGAGCAGTCTCATTATGTTAAGAGTGAGTTTTGTGGGTTTATGTTTGATAAACAAGTTCTCTCTAACCAACCTGAACTTACACTAGAACAGTTACACATCATCAATGAAGCGATAGCATCAGAGGCGAAAAAGTATATAGATACAGAAAAAAGTTTTTCACTTTGTTTTCGTTCAGACAAGGTTTTTAACAACAAGAGCATAAGCATAGACTTTTTACCTGTTTTTAATTTACAAGGTAAAAAAGTTGCCTATATTATCAACTATGAAATAGATGAAGTACTAGATCTTTTAAGTGCTAAAAACAAAACTCTTATTGTGATTTTGTCCATTTTGAGTTTTGTGTTGAGTCTTATTTTGAGTTTGATTTACAGATATTTTAAAACAAGAGAAGCAAGTATCCATGAGATGGCAACACATGATGCTTTGACAAAAATCTACAATCGCTACGGACTTCAAGAGGTTCTAGAGCAAAAAGTTGGTGAGTTTAAACGTTACAAGAGAGATCTAAGTGTTATCTTTTTTGATATAGATCATTTTAAGCAAGTTAACGATACTTATGGACATAGTGCTGGGGATGAGGTGTTGAAAAAACTTTCTAATTTGATAGCTCAAAATATCAGAACAAGTGATATCTTTGCAAGATGGGGTGGAGAGGAGTTTATACTTGTGCTTCCAGAGACCTCTTTATTTGATGCTGTTATTTTGGCAGAGAAGCTAAGAAAAAAGATAGAAGAGTATGATTTTGAAAAACCACCTCATTTAACTTGTAGTTTTGGTGTAACCGATATGAATGAACATGAAGATGAAAAAGAGATGCTTCGTCGTGTTGATGAGTTTCTCTATAGAGCAAAAGAGTTAGGGAGAAATCGTATCGTAAGTGATATCGAAACTTAACAAAAACTTAGATGAAAATGGTTTGTTTTTAAATAAGAGTAAAATTATCCGAATTCAAATATACTTCTGTCAACAAAACGCATAAAAGCGTAAAATATTAAAAAAAGGATTTGAATATGGCAACAACTAAATTCAAAGGTCAAGATGTAGAGTTATTAGGTAATGAGGTAAATGTTGGAGATAAAGCTCCTGAAGTAACAGTTGTAAACTCTGATGGTTTAGGTGATGTAGTAGTTGGTGGTGCTCAAGGTGTTAAGCAACTTATCATCGTTGTTCCTTCACTAGATACTGGTGTATGTGCTACTGAAACTCGTAACTTCAATGCAAAAGCTGCTGATTTAGAAGGTGTTAAAACTACTGTTGTTTCTATGGACCTTCCATTTGCTGCAGGACGTTTCTGTTCAGCTGAAGGTATCGACAAACTTACTGTTGCATCTGATTTTAGAAACAAAGATTTCGCAAATGCTTATGGTGTGCTTCTTGGTGGTTCTGTTCTTGCAGGTGTTACTTGTAGAGCAATCTTTGCTATCGATGAAAATGGTGTTGTAACTTACAAAGAGATCGTTCCTGAGATCACTGAAGAGCCTAACTACGATGCTGCATTAGACGCTGTTAAATAATTTCTAAAAGTATCCTCTCCTCGATTTTACTTTATGTTTAGGGTTTTCCCCTAAACATACCCCTCTTAAAAAATATTTTAAGCCATTTATCATCCAACTTTG
>JAMORZ010000126.1 GCA_027063295.1 Sulfurimonas sp. | reverse complement strand
ACCGATGCAAATGCAAGGCTAGAGAGTAATACCAATAAAATAAATATCTTTTTCATAATAAACTCCTAATATTCATGTGCACCATGTGCACCAGCTGCGATATTGAGGCTCAACATAACCTCATTATAGTTTTTTCTCTCACCAGCTACCACTTTACTCTTATCATAAGTGTAAGAGAATCTTAAACGTGACATAGGAAACGGCTTATAATCAAGTTTCACTGTATATCGGTCTAAATTATTTGTATCTATGCCATTATAAAGTGATAAATCTGTCTCGTTTTTCGTTATTAGCTCATAACGAGCACCAAAAGAGTAGTTGTTATTGTATTGGTACACAAGTTCAGAGTAAAATCCAGCTTGTTTATCTGTTGTATCTGAGAGCTTTTTATGTCGCTCCAAGTACTCACTCTGCCAGATAAACGCAGAATAGCTTCCAAGCTCTCTACGAAGTGTAAAATCAACTCCATAAACATCTGTCATATTCTCTGTTATGTTTTTACCATGAGCAATGCTAACTCCACCTAACACAGATGTTTCACTTCCAATATCTATACTTGATTTGATATACCCTATGTAAAGATTGTTTTTTGAACTATCTCCAAAACTGCGTTTGTTTGTTCCCTGCATCGCTTCTACACCAAACATAAGGTAAGTGTCTGTTGGTGCAACCCACTGCATTTGTACCCCAATATCTGCAATACCAGCAGGTCCAAACAACCCTTTATAGATAAGCGGCTGTGCATCAAAATACCAGT
Organism: Sulfurimonas sp.; assembly: GCA_027063295.1. Lineage (GTDB taxonomy): Bacteria > Campylobacterota > Campylobacteria > Campylobacterales > Sulfurimonadaceae > Sulfurimonas. Next base: position 7,332 of record JAMORZ010000126.1, on the reverse strand, counting down.
TGTGTTGATGTTTTTTATTTAAACGCCCAAAACTACTTTTGAACTTTCCTGCTTTAACTCTCAACGAATATGGAAGAGAAGTTGTCTGAATATACCCCTCCCCAATATGCACATCATCTACCTGAATATGCAAATTGACAAAAGCTTCAAAATATGGATCTACAACAGAGTGCAATGCCAACTCTGCATAGTTCATATTAAAACCTCTGTTTTTGTTAAAAGGGAGCAGCATACCCCCTGTACCAATAAATCCAGGCATTGATGCAGCTACATATTCATCATTATTAACATTACGTGCCAGTGCAGACATATTTAAGATAAATGCTATATCAGGCAAATATGCATTTTGTGAAAAACTTGCCGAATTATTTGTACTTGTTTGTTCTAAAGCCTCTACTTTTGTTTGTAGTTGTTGTGTTACTGCTTTTTGTTGTGCCAACTCTTTTTTTATAGCATCCAATTCTGCATCACCAAAAAGAGCAGAGCTCAACAAAGCAGAGAGTAGTATTCTCTTTTTCATATTCTCTCCAATTGTAAATAGTATTAGTTGATTTTATGTAAGATTTAGAAAAAAAGAGGGAGGTGCTCTAGCATTATCAAGAGCAATATATTGTGCCAAAACTACAGAATAAAACTTTGTCTTTATCCCTTCATTCAAATAGAGCAAAGAGGAAACATAAACCACTTTCTGTGGGATATCTATATCTTGGGTATTGTACTGCATTGTACATATCTGACAATCGTTATGTTGTTTCAAATCATTATGATGATGAAAAGACCCCATAAATGCACTCAAAATAACAATGATACTGATATACTTTGCAACAATACCTTTTAACATAGTCCAATTATAGCTTTATTTTTCTAAATTTAACGACACTATCAGCACAGTTTTTGTATAATTGCGCAATTATTTCTATACACTAGGAAACCTATTTGAAAAACATTAGAAACTTCTCTATTATTGCACATATCGACCATGGTAAAAGTACCCTTGCTGACCGCATTATCCAAGAGTGTGGAAGTGTGAGTGAACGCGAGATGAGCAGCCAGATGATGGACACGATGGATATCGAACAAGAGCGTGGTATCACCATCAAAGCCCAATCTGTAAGACTTGACTATGTCAAAGATGGCGAACACTATATCCTCAACCTTATCGACACTCCGGGTCATGTTGACTTCTCTTATGAGGTAAGCAAATCTCTTGCATCTTCTGATGGAGCACTCCTCATTGTAGATGCGGCACAGGGTGTAGAGGCACAAACGATTGCAAATGTTTACTTAGCACTTGATAACGACTTAGAACTTATCCCTGTTATCAACAAAATCGACCTTCCTGCGGCTGATCCTGACAAAGTTGCTGAGGAGATTGAGACATCTATTGGTATCGATGCAACTGATGCTTGTTTGGTAAGTGCAAAAACTGGTATTGGGATCCGTGAGCTTGTAGATGCGATAGTAGATCGCGTTCCAGCTCCACAGGGTGACCCTGAAGCAACTACTAAAGCTATCATCTACGATAGCTGGTTTGACTCTTACCTTGGAGCACTTGCACTTGTTCGTGTTTTTGATGGAAAGATTGCCAAAGGGCAGAGGGTAAAACTGATGAGTAACAACGAAGAGCATACTGTACTTGACTTGATGTACCCACACCCCCTCAAAAAGATCAAAACACAAGCTATCAAAGCGGGTGAGATCGGTATAGTAGTTCTTGGGCTTAAAGAGGTTAGTGTTGTTAGTGTTGGTGATACCATCACAGATGCAAAAAACCCAACTACAGAGCCTGTAGGAGATTATGAACCAGCAAAACCGTTTGTTTTTGCAGGACTCTACCCAATAGACACCGACAAGTTTGAAGATCTTCGTGATGCACTTGACAAGCTCAAGCTCAACGACTCCTCACTCTCTTATGAGCCTGAGACATCTGTAGCTCTTGGGTTTGGTTTTCGTGTTGGTTTTCTTGGGATGCTCCATATGGAAGTGGTCAAAGAGAGACTCGAGCGTGAATTTGGACTTGATCTTATCGCCACTGCTCCATCGGTGATTTACCATGTATTTTTAACAAATGGGGAGATGGTAGAGGTACAAAACCCTAGTGAGCTTCCAGAGGTACAAAAGATAGAGCGCATTGAGGAGCCTTATGTAAAAGCAACTGTTATCACTCCTAGTGAATTTCTTGGAAATATTATGACTCTGCTTATCAACAAACGTGGTGTTCAAGATAAGATGACATATCTCAATGAAGACAGAGTTATGCTTGAGTATTCTATTCCTATGAATGAGATTGTTGTTGATTTTTACGACACACTCAAGTCTATCTCTAAAGGGTATGCTTCTTTTGACTATGAGCCGAGTAATTTTAAAGCGGGTGATCTAGTCAAACTTGATGTAAAAGTAGCAGGTGAAGTGGTTGATGCACTCAGTATCATCGTACCTCGCTCTTCAGCAGTTTCACGTGGTCGTGTGCTTGTGAAAAATATGAAAGAGCTGATCCCTCGTCAACTTTTTGAAGTAGCTGTTCAAGCTTCTCTTGGCAATCAGGTTATCGCTCGTGAGACGGTAAAATCTATGGGGAAAAATGTTACAGCAAAATGTTATGGTGGTGATATCACCCGTAAACGTAAACTCCTAGAGAAACAAAAAGCGGGTAAAAAACGTATGAAGTCCATCGGAAAGGTACAGCTTCCACAAGAGGCATTTATGTCTGTACTAAAAATGGATTAATATGTTCATAAATGGCTCTCTTTACGACAGTAAAAGCTTTAGTGAGGGGAATTGTAATTGGGACTTGTTCCAATTACAAGGAGACCAAAAAATAGACTTTATGTCTGTACTAAAAATGGATTAATACAAGGAGAACCCTTGAAGTGCCTTATGTGTGAGAACTACTCCCTCACACATATCTGCAAACCATGCCAAAGAAACTTTCTCACTCCAACTCAGCTTTACAAACGCACATTGGAAAATGGTACAGATGTTTACTCCTTTTACAGATACTCAGAGATCAAAGAACTACTTCATACAAAACATACAGATCTTGGATATTATATTTACAAGATTTTGGCACAAAACTCCCTAAAAATCTTTGCAAAAGAGTTTCACTTTACAAACAAGGTTGTCTCTCTTGGAGTTGATGAGCATATAGGTGCTAATTATTCACATACAGCTATACTCAACAAAGCACTCAAGAGCAACACTATAACACCTCTGCATGCAAAACTATTAGCGAAAAACAGGGTAAATTATTCAGGAAAAACAAAAACATATAGAAAGCAGCATCCTAGAGATTTTGTTGTTGGGGATTTTGCTCAAGAAGATGTTATTGTAGTTGATGACATAGTCACTACTGGCACTACACTCCTTGAAGCAACAAAGAAACTCTCAAGTGCCAACAAAAACGTACTTTTTTGTTTGGCACTCTGTGATGTATCTAAAAAAAATTAGATTAGTACCTCTTTTATCACATCTTCTATGCGACTTACACCTAAGATATCTACTTCATCTAAAACTTCTTGTGGAATATCATCTAAATCACGCTCATAATTTTTCTTAGGAATAAGAACTTTGGTCATACCAGCCTTATGTGCTGCTATGAGTTTTTCCTTTAGTCCACCAATTGGCATCACCTCACCTGTCAAAGAGACTTCCCCTGTCATAGCGATCTCAGAACGGATCTTTTTAGAGCTAAAGATAGATGCGATAACACTCACCATAGCGATCCCTGCACTTGGTCCATCTTTTGGTGTTGCACCATCTGGAACATGGATATGTAGATCATAACGCTTATACACTTCACTTGCATCTACTTTTATGTTCTCCTCTTTCTCTTTAAAAGTTAAAGGGATATTATCTGATGTAATTTTTAGTTTTTTTGTATCGATCAATCTTTTTACAACACTCATTGCAATTCTAGCAGACTCTTTCATAACCTCACCAAGGCTACCTGTAAGTTGAAGTGTTCCTTTTCCTTTGATACGGATTGATTCTATCTTTAAAACATCGCCACCAACGGCTGTCCAAGCCAAACCATTTACAACACCAACAACTGGTACTTTATCTGTTTTTTCTATCTCAAATACAGATTTGTCAAAATAGCTTGTAAGGTTTTTCATAGAGATAGAAACTTTTGAGAGTTTTGGATTTTGGAGTATCTCTTTAGCTGCTTTTCTACTCATCTCTGCTATGCGACGGCGAAGATTGCGCACACCTGCTTCACGAGTATATGAGTGTATCAGTTCTCTTAATGCTGGTTTTGTGATCTTGAGTTCAGATTTTTTTAAACCGTGTTTTTTCAGCTCTTGAGGTATCAAGTATCGTGATGCTATCTCAAACTTCTCCTGAGGAGTATATGAACTTACCTGAATAAACTCCATTCTATCACGAAGTGGAGCAGGAATACGTCCAACTTCATTTGCTGTTGCAATAAAAATAACATTTGAAAGATCCAGATCAAAGTTAAGATAATAATCTCTAAATTCAGAGTTTTGTTCAGGATCAAGTATCTCTAAAAGTGCTGCTGTTGGATCACCTCTTTGTGTTCTGGAGATCTTATCTATCTCATCTAAAACTATCACAGGGTTCATCTTTTTTGCATCAATAAGCCCTTGAGTTAAACGACCTGGCATTGCACCAACATAGGTTCGTCTATGACCCCTAAGCTCATTAACATCTTCAAGTCCACCAAGTGCAATACGTATAAGTGGACGTTTAAGTGCTGTTGCAATAGAGTTTGCAAGGGAAGTTTTTCCCACACCTGGAGGTCCACTAAAACATAAAATCGCTCCTGCACTCTTTTTTTGTGAAATACCACGAAGTTCTAAAAGCTCTTTTACAGCAAAATACTCAACGATACGTTTTTTTGGTTTCTCCAGCGAGTAGTGATCTGCATTGAGTTGCTTCTCTACACTCTCTATCTTTAATGGTTTTTTAGCCATTGAGCCAAAAGGTATCTCTAAAACCCAGTCAAGATATGTTTGTGTCATCGAAGCATCTGAAGAATCTGGATGCATCCTACTAAAACGCTCCAACTGCTTGCTTATCTCTTTATAAGTCTCTTTTGGCATTTTAGATTTTTTTGCTTCTAGTTTTTTTCGATACTCTTGTATCTCTTCATCACGTGAAGTATCTGTTCCAAGCTCTTTTTGTATCTGTTTGAGTTGCTCTTTTAAAAAGTACTCTTTGTTAACTTTTTCTATATGGGTGTGAACTTTTGAACGTATCTCCTTTTGTAGTTTATGTGCTTCTATCTCATCAATAAGAAAATCAATAAGATCTAAAAATCTTTGCTCTGTATCTGTTTGAGAAAATAGTTTGTATGCCTGCTCTTTTTTAAGCTTTACAGTTGAGCAGATAAGATCGATGATACGGTTGTGATCGTGGTTTTCTTCAATGGTACGTAAAAGATCTGGTGGAAAGTAGTTACTTACACCAGAGAGGATACGAACTTTTTCACGAACAATTTCTAAAATAGCATCTATCTTCATATCATTTACGCTTTGTGCCTCTAGTACATCAGCATGAACAACCAGCGGTGATGACTCAACATCATACAAGACTTTAGCGCGAGCCAACCCTTGAAATAACACTTTAACTCTTCCATCTGGTAATGCTACTTTTCTCATTATCGAACCAACGACACCAACATCATAAATAGCTTCTATAGTGCGTTTACCCTCTTGCGATGGTTTAGTAGTCGCAACAAAAACAAGTGTGTTTTCCTCCATTGCACGCGATGCAGCTGCGATGTTGCTCTCATCACTTAAAAAAAGTGGTGAAATCATAAACGGATACAAAAAAAGTTCATCTTCTGCTATTACAGGTAGATCTGCTGGAAACTCCGCATAGTTGTTTAAATTCATTTATAATTCTCCTCTTTCTTCTTCTCTTTTTGGCTCTTCTTGTTTTTCATCTATAGGTTCTAACTCCTCTACAGAATTACGAGAAACAACACTTTTTGTATCTGGAATCAAAAATTCATACCAGCTTGATGTACCATCCCCTTCAAACCACTCTCTATACCATGGTGAATTAGCTCTTTGTATCTCATCCCAATCGATCCATGGCTGCGGTTTTATAGCACGATAGTATGCTGCACTTTTTGGCTTATCGATACGATCATACAGATCAGCTATACTCTCATGAAGTGCGGCTTCTGCCATGTAAAGGTTTGTTGCCATTGTATCTACGATAGGATAGTACATAGAGTTTGGATAGTTACGTTTAAACTTTTCAGCTTCTACAATCGCTTCTCCAATAAGGGCTTGATCACGTCTTGGATTTGGTAAAGCCATATATTTTGCTTTGATTCGTAAAAACTCTGCAAACTCTTTTTCATTGCTGTTTGCATAACGTTTGATATACTCATTTAAAAAATGTTCTGTTAGGAGATACTCCTCATAATACATATGAGCAATCGCTAAAATCATCGTTGCTTCTGGAAGAAGAGGTGAACCCATATGTTCACTTTGCAATGAAGCATAATAGTTATCTGCCTTATCAACATCTCCATCTGAAACTGATTTAATAATTTTTCCATACCAGTAAACTGCTGGTTTGTTATACTCTTCGAGATCTTTTGCACATCCACCAAAGAGTAAAACCATACCAACAAAAAAAGCAATATATCTTCTTTTTAAATGCATAAAATAGGTCCTATGTTGTATTAGGTTGTTATTTTATCCAAAAGATATATAACCTGCTTTAAAAAAGGTACATTTTATGCTTAAAAGTGTTATAATAATCAAAAATACAAAAGGTTTTTTATGAAATTTACAGTAGTTGCACCCCTCTTAGGGTTTGAAGATATTAAAGAAGTTGAGTTAGAAAAAATTGATGATATTTTTATGAATATGAAGGCATTGGATGCAGAGCATATCTCATTTACACTTATCAATCCTTATGCTCTTAGGAAGTATGATTTTGAAGTTCCTCAAAATATAAAAACTGCACTTGAGATCACAGATGGGTCAAATCTTCTTGTTTTCAACACTATCATTATCCAAGACCCGATTGAAAACTCTTATGTAAACTTTATCGCTCCACTTGTGTTCAATACAGATACAAACAAGGTTGCACAAGTACTCATACAAGAAAATCCAGATTATGGTGTCGCTGAACAGATTTGTGATTATTTGAAAAAAGATTAAGTAGAAGTGGTGGCCAATCTCGGAATCGAACCAAGGACACACTGATTTTCAGTCAGTTGCTCTACCGACTGAGCTAATTGGCCACTCATTTGTAGAGCTGAAATTATAGCTCTTTTTGCTGAACTACAACTTAACACAACACCATATCTGATCTAATCTTCACAATATTTTTTTAAAAAAATCT
>JAMORZ010000125.1 GCA_027063295.1 Sulfurimonas sp. | reverse complement strand
AGCGATAGTTACTGATAAAAAAGATATAAGTGTTGTACAAACTATCCAAAGATACCTTTTAAAGATGGGGATAGATAAAAATAATTTGACTGTAGTTGATCAATTTGAAAAGATACCTCTTAAAAATTCCACCCATCTTGTTGTGATGCAACATAAATTACAAGAGGATATGGAGGAGTTGTTTAACTCTTTTAAAAAAGTATTGATAGTAGAAGAACAACTTTTTTCAATAGCAAGTGATGGATGTTTGGCGCATTGTGAAGTGATTTCGTGTTATGATTATTATGCTTATGAGCTTTATAAATTTATCAATACACAAAAGATACCAAAAGTGTTACTTGTAGATGATGATAAGACGAGTATCTTTTTGTTAGAGAAGATTTTAGAAAATGAGTATTGTAGCTTAGAGATCGCAAAAGATGGTCAAAGTGCTTTAGATATGATTTTACAAGCATATAGTGATAATGCCCCTTATGATATTGTATATATCGACAATAAGATGCCATTTATCTCGGGTGTAGAGGTTATGAAAAGAGTAAGAGAATATGAAAAGCAAAATGATCTTGATCCACTTTATAGTGTTTCAACATCTGGTGAGATAGTTGATGCAAATGAGTATTTTTCAGAGTTTGTAGGAAAACCGTTTAAGGCTGTTGAGATTAGAAATGTATTGCATCATTTTAGAGCAGTAGAAAATTCAAAGGGGTAGGTGATGGTACAATTTGTTGGAGCAGGTCCTGGTGATCCTGAACTTATAACCCTCAAAGGGATGAAGGCACTACAAAACGCAGAAGTTGTTTTATATACTGGAAGTTTAGTACCAAAAGAGCTTTTGAGCTGGTGCAAAGAGGGAACATTGATAGAAAACTCAGCAGATATGAGTTATGAGGATATTTTTGCATTTATCAAAGAGCATCACCATAAACGTTTTGTACGTTTACATACGGGGGATAGCTCTTTATTTTCAACAACAGCAAAACAGGTTGCATTTTTAGAAGAGAATGGAATCGATTTTGAGGTTATACCAGGTGTGAGTGCGGCATTTGGTGCAGCAGCATCACTTGGAATAGAATACACCATCCCTGGTATCTCACAAACACTTATCATCTCAAGGGTTGCAGGGAAAACACCAAATCCAGAGAGTTTAAAACAGCTTCTTTCAAACAAACACTCATCTTTTGCATTTTATCTTTCAATCCGTCTTATATCGAAGTTAAAAAACACTGCATACGAACTAGGATATGCTAAAACAACTCCATGTTGGGTGGTTGAAAAAGCAACATGGGAAGATGAGAAGATATATAAAGGGTGTATTGATGATATTCAAGAGAGTGTAAAAGATATCAAAGGTATCGCTCTTATTTTGTTTGGTGACTTTTTAACCCAACAAGCGACTATAGAATCACATCTTTATGCAAAAGGGTATAAGCAAGAGGGGTTAAAAAAATCAAAAGCACTCTAATGGAGATGTTAACATTTAAGTAACAATATAGGAGTATAGTTTTTAAGATAAAAAAGAAAAAGGATATCTTATGTAATACCTCCAATTTTTTGATGATATTGAAACTATAATGCAGGTGTTGTAGGGTGTGTTTTATCAAACATTACAGGTGCAACAACAAATTATGGTTTTGGCGGTATACCTACAGGTAAATTTAACCGTAGAGAGTTACTTTTATATGATGCAGATATTGTAGGTGATGTACGTTTTACAAGGTTAGATACAGGGAAAAGTGTTGATGTAAAATATATGCCAAAAAAAGTTGTCAACCCTATGGCTATTTTGATGAGCGCAATCAAACACACAAACTTCTCAAAGCTCTCCAGCATATAATTTCTCAATGTATGCTTAGTTGATTTTCTCCTTATTGAGCTTGTATAAAACAAGCTCAATTAAGGTATGATTACCGAAGCAGTCCTAAACTCTTGAGGTAAATAGTATTGAAATTGTTTAGGAAAGATGAAAAATTCTACTCTTCCTTTTGTTTTTTCAATCTCACTCCACTTTTCTTGCTCAAAATGGACACACACAACACCCATTGTCGGAATCTTTGCAATATGTTCACTACTTAGGATATTTACAAGTTCACTTAAAAATGGATTGTGACCTACAACAAACAGAGTTTTCTGTGCATCATCTTGTGCTTTAAGTATCTCAATAACCTCTTCATTAGGAGCTACATAAAGCTCTTTAAAGTACTCTATCTTTCCCTCATATTCAAGTTTTTCTGCAAGCTTTAAACTAGTATCTTGGGCTCTAAGAGAACAAGATGATAAGATAAGATCAGGTTGTATCTTTCTAAGTTTTAAGTAAGATCCTATGATACTTATTTGTTTATAGGCTTTTTGTTTGAGTGAGCGTTCAAAGTCACTCTCACCCCGTTGAAGGTTTTTTGTTTTCGCATGACGGATAAAGTAGATTGTTTTCATCTAGTTATATCTTTACTAACTCTTCGGAGATAATTTTTGCTGATTTTTCGATAACCATTTTTGCAAGAGCAATATTTCCATCATCTCTAAAGATACAAAAAATATCTATCTTGGAAAGTGTATCTTCAACGCTAGCACTTGCACTTCTCATCAAAAAAACATGCCCATCTTGTGTTTTAGTTTCAAATGATGAGATATCACTAAAACCGATATCGAGTGATGCTTCATTGATAGAGCGAAATGAGTCATTGAAAATAGCAGAAGCATAACCGATGTCAGTACCTGTATTTTCTTCATCGATATAGAGAGTTTCACCAGAGTAGTTAAGGACAGCTGAACCTAAGTAGCCATGTACACTTGAGAGTTTTTTCATTTTTTCATTAAAATCGATCATTATTTTTCCTTTATTTATTTAAGCTTTTCATATATGTGTTAAATGCTTGATTATCATAAATGTTGTGCTTTGTTAAGAAGTTTTCAAACATCTCATAAGAAGCCTCGTAGCTTTGTTCTTTTTCAACATCTAAAAGTTCTTTGTAAAACTGTGAGATCTGATCTTTTGCTTCTTGAGTGATACAGCGACGTGTTGACATATAGTTTCTAAAGCTTCCATCTGGATTTTTTGCCATCTTAACGGTTGCAAGTACCCAGTAGTAGCCACCATCAGCACAAAGATTTTTTACATAAGCAACAACATCTTTTCCTTCTTTGATATTTTTCCAAAGATATTCAAAGATCACTTTTGGCATATCTGGATGTCTTAAGATTGAATGGGGTTGCTCTAGTAGAGATGCTTGTGAATATCCAGATATTTTAACAAAGATAGGGTTTACATAAGTGATGTTTCCCTCTGCATCTGATTTAGATACGATAAGATCAACATTTTTGACGATATGTTCAGTTTCATTTGGTTGTGGTTTTGTCATAGTTTTCTCCTAGTTGTGTTTGTATAGTACTTTTTTGATATCATCTTTTCTAAAGGGTTTTCCCATGATATAGTCAAAGTATTCTTTATTTGTTTGTGTTTGAGGTGCATTTCCTGAGGTAGATACTGTATAGATATGTGGAAGGTTATGCTCTTTTTCGTATGCTCTAACTCTTTTCATCACATCAATACCTGTAACTTGAGGCATCTCATTGTCGATGTATATTAAAGTAAAAGGATCATTGTTTTGGTACGATTCTATGATAAGATCGAGTGCTTCTTGTCCATCTCTTGCAATACTTAGCTCACAAAACTCCTCTTCTAAAATATTTTCTATAAGTATCACACTAATAGCATCATCATCAGCCACAAGCACTTTTGGGATCTTATGTGTGTTGATAAACTTATAGAGTTCATTGGCGATGTAGCCATATTGTGAAACAACATCACATACATTGCAAAGATCATCTTTATTTATTGAGAAAAGATCCTCTTCGATCAAAAGTACTTTTTTCCCACTCTGTGTTATTTGTTTCAATGTCTCAAAGTCAATCTTATGTTGGAAGATAATGATATGAGAGAGTGTTTGATCGACACTTTGTATATCTTTAAAAGCATAGATATTCTCTTTTTTGATCCCCATTCGTACCATATATCGTGCTAGGTTATTTGCTGTAAAACTGTTGTCATTGTCCATAACGATAGCTACAGATGTGTTTGGATTTTGTAGAGATGCAAAACAGTTTTGTTTATCTACGATTTTAAGAGGAAGCTCAAAACTGAAGCGACTCCCCTTATCTACTTCACTTTTTAGTTGTAGTTCTCCACCTAGCTTTTGAACATATTGTGCCGATATAAAAAGTCCAAGACCAGTTCCCCCATAGTTCAGAGCTGTTGTATCTGCAGCTTGTTCAAAAGCTTTAAATATATCTGCTTGTTTTTCTTTAGGTATCCCTATCCCTGTATCTTCTATACTAATAGCGATTTTTTGTGTTGTTGGTATATAGCGAACTATATATTCAATTGTTTTGTTGTTTGGTGTAAATTTATAAGCATTTCCAAGAAGGTTCAAGATGACTCTTTTCATCTTAAGAGCATCAATCTCTATCGATTTTGGAAGTAAAGGATCTATATAAACATTAAATGCTATGTGTTTTGAGAACATATTTGATGCAAAAGATTTTGCAATTGCAGAGAAAAATTTGAGTGTATCAACCTCTTCTAAACTATCTTGAGAACTCTCTTTATGGTTTGAAACAAGATCAAGTACAGAGGTTGTCATCTCGTTGATAAATAAAGCACTCTCTTTTGCATTGCAAAGATAGCTTTTGAGTCTAGAGTCTTCTATCTGCTCTTCTAAAAGCTCTAAAAAACCATAAAGAGTATTTGCTGGTGTTCTGATATCATGAACAAAATTAGAAACAAATGTTAAAACATCTTCAGAAACTTCTGTAGAAGTGGTGTTGTTATCGTAAGATTGTTGAACTTTTTGGATATTTTCGATAGATTGTATGATATGAGTATCTTCTTTTGTCTCTTTTGTTGGAAGGTGCATTTTAAAAAGTATCTCTACAATAAATGGTGAGAGTGCTTCAAGAATTTTCATATCTTCTTTGAAAAATTTTTTATTTTTGTTGATGGAATTATAGGCAGTAACGATACCGATAAAGTTTTCTTTATCAAAGAGTGGTAGCATGATTTTTGATTTGATTTTGATACCATCTGGATTGTCGATAGAAGCTATATAATCTTTATCACTTGCAAGGTAGTTATAAAGAGAACTTTTTTGTGTCATAAAACATTTGTAGATGATCCCTTTTTTGACAGAAAGGTCAAGCTCTCTTACATAAGAATCTTCCCTTTCCCTTAGCAAAACAAACTTTTTAGCATCATAAAACCAGATAGATGAAAATTCAGCATCAAGAGATGATGTTACTAGCTCTTGTAAGATAGTATTGATCTCTATATTGTTTTTAGCAGTATCGATTTTTTGTGCTGCTTCAGCAAATTTTTCTTGCAATTGTTTTGTGCTGAGATTTTCCACAACAAACTCCTAAACCTGTAAAGATAAAGTTGAATTATATTATACAAAAGTGATAAAAAAGTGATAGAAGGGGTAAGGGGAGCTTTATCTCCCCTAAACTAGGGGATTAAAGCTCTTGTTCTAAATTTTCTTCTTTTATAAACCAGATAAAAACAAGAGGGATAAAAACAAGTGTTAAAAATGTTCCAACAATAAGCCCACCAATAGCAACTGCTCCAAGTGGTGCAAGTCTTTCAAGTCCGATAGCACTCCCTTGAGCAACTGGCCACATACCAGCGCCAACAGCAAACGCAGTCATAAGGATGGGACGGGTACGGATCTTGATACTCTCTAACATTGCATCAGTTTTACTAAGTCCTTCTTGGATCTTCTCTTGTGCAAAGTGGATAAGCAAGATGGCATTGTTTACGATGATACCACTAAGCAAGATAAATCCCATCATCGCTGGCATTGAGGTGTGATAATCCATAAAAAGCATCGTCCATGAAGCACCTATGATAGTGAGTGGAATCGAGAGGATGATCATCAGCGAGATCTTCACACTGTTAAAGAGTGTAATGATGGTAAAAAAGATAAGTACAACAGCAAAACCAATAGCACTGATCATACGAGCTGCAGAGGATTTAAACTGTTTGATGTCACCAGTTTGCTCCATCTCTACACCATCTGGGAGTTTTTTACCCTCAAATGCTTTTTCAAAGTTATCCATAATGTGTGAGATGGCTGCTTTTTCTCTAAATCCATACACATTAAGGGTGTACATAAGCCCCTCACGAGTGATGATACTAGGCTCTTTATTTTGTGAGATTGTAGCAATCGCATTGAGTGGGATTTTCCCTTTTGGTGTATCGATAAGCATGGAGAGTATCTTCTCTTTGGAGTCTCGCATCTTCTCATCGACCCAAACAAGCACATTGTAGTCTGTTGCGTTTAGCAGAGGAAATGTTGTAACAATTTTTCCACGCAGAAGAAGTTGCACCTGTGATGTAACCTCTGCCATATTGACACCATAGAAGTGGAGCTTTTGCTCATCAATGTTAAGGTTATATACAATCTTGTCCATATTCCATGTGGTGGATACACTCACAACCCCCTGTGTGTGGTTCATCGCATCTTTTACCTCATCTGCTGCTTGAAGCAGTTTGTGAAAATCTTTTGCATAGAGTGTTACATCTATGTTAGCACGAAGTGATGCAAGAGCTGTAGCACCATAATCAACAACATCTAAAGATTTGATATGCTCGATCTGGCTGAGTTGTTCACGCAGACGATGTTCAATATCCCAGATGCTCTCCTCTCTCTTGTAGCGGTTTACATAAGTTGCTGTGATAGCGATATGGTCAATCCCACTGCCGCTCCCTATACTTAAAACCCCAGCTTCACTCCCTATGGAGCTTGAGAGATAATCAAGTTTTCCATTTTTGGCAATGATCACATTTGCTTTTTTTAAGATCTCTCTTGTTGTTTCTATTGGAAGGTTAGAGTCGGTTACTATAGAGATTTTAACTCCACCTGTATCCATAGGTGGCATCAGCTCTTTACCAACAGTTGGCATAACACCTCTAACACTTATAGCAAACAACACAAACAGTACAACAAAGTATCCTATTGCTACAGATTTGCGTTTAAGTGCTGCATGTAAGATAGTAGCAAAAAATCTGTGTGTGTGGTTATTTGCGATGTTTGTTAGGTTATTAAACCAGCTCTCAAGTGCAAGAAGTTTCTCATTTTTGAGTGCTAAAAGCTTTAAAGAGAGAAGAGGTACAGCAGTGATGGAGATAACATAAGATGCTACAAGTGCCAAAAGAAGTGTTCCAACAAGTGGTTGAAATACAGTTTGAGGGTAACCACCTACAAAGAGCATAGGGGAGAGTGCTATCATCGTAGTGATAGTACCAGATAAATCAGCGAACATAATCTCCCTCGTTCCTGCAAAAACAGATTTGTGTATCTCATCGTGAAGCTCTCTGTAGTGACGTTCGATGTTCTCCATAACAACAACAGTATCATCAAGAAGCAGACCAAGTGCCAAGATGATAGCTGTAAGGGTTACAACATTAAACTCAATCCCTACTATCCACATAAGTGCGATAGTAGAAGCATAAACGATAGGGATGGTAAAAAGTACAACAAGTACTTGTCTGAAGCTTCCCAAAAACAAAAATACAACAATAGTTGAGAGGATAATCGCATCAAGAAGTGATGAGAACATATTTTGAGTACTTAAAACGATAGTATCTTTTTGTGTATCTGTAATCTCAAAATCAAGCCCTTTGTACTCTTTCTTGATTTTTTCAAGCTCTTTTTCCACTTTTTCTATCGTTTTAACAACATCTGCATGTTCTGAGCGTTGCACGGCAATAGCGATAGCCTCTTTTCCATTTCCAAAATACTCAGCAGAGTTTTCGTAGTGTCCAAAGTACACTTTTGCCACATCTTTTAAAGCGATGTTTTGTGTGATTTGTATAGATTTTAGTTTGGCTATAGTGTTGCGTTTGCCATTGACTTTGAGCAGGTAGCGACTTGTGTTGTTGGTGATGAAACCTACTGTATAGTCTTGAGAAGTTTTTTCTATCTTGGCTAAAACTGTTGCAAAACTTAGTCCGTTTTCATCAAGTTTGTTTTTATCGATGATGATTTGGATCTCTTTTTTGTATCCACCAAAGATATCAATATTTGCAACACCTTGTATCTTTA
This sequence comes from Sulfurimonas sp., assembly GCA_027063295.1. Lineage (GTDB taxonomy): Bacteria > Campylobacterota > Campylobacteria > Campylobacterales > Sulfurimonadaceae > Sulfurimonas. The sequence goes on along the minus strand of JAMORZ010000125.1, from coordinate 30,630 downwards.
AAAGCCTGTGTTTTATGTCGTTTTGTGCAAGATCTCTTATACTCTCAAGGTCTGCTCCACTTGCTGCGATAACGATGATTGGTGCTGTTGCAGAGGAGATTTTATGTACCTGTGGCTCTTTGATGTTGTTAGGCAAAGATGAGCGGATCTTGTTGAGGGAGTTTGTTACATCACTTGCTGCCATATCGAGGTTTTTGGAGTATTCAAACTCAGCTCTTATAACACTTACCTCGTCGATTGTTGTGGAGTACACACGGCGAATATCATCAAGAGTATAAAGCTCCTCCTCTATGGGAACACTTACATTTGCTGCGAGTGTTTTGGCACTTCCACCAGGCTGAACAACCACTACAGCAATCTCAGGGTAGTTTGAATCTGGAAAAAGTTTTCTATCTAGTTTTTGATACCCAACAAGCCCTATGAAGACAAAAAGGGTTAAAAAGGAGTAGATAAAATAGGGTCTCTTCAGAAGAGATTCTATCCAAGAACTATTTTTCATCACTCTCTCCAACAAGTGTTAAATTTTCATAAAAAGGAAGTACTGCAAGTTTTGACTCGCTTGCTTGTGCAATAGGTAGATCACTACAAGGAGAAATGATCGCTTCTGCATCGTTTTCCAGTAAAACATCCACTTTAAGTTTTGAGAATTTTTTATCTTCAAAGACTAAAATATATGTAGCATCTTTTGTGTGAAGAATAGAACTTAGTGGTACACTACACCCTTTTTGTGTGCGCGTAACAACTTCAATAGAAACATAAGAATCATTTCTTAAGTGAAGAATTTTAGAGAGTTTTACTTCAGCAATATTGAGGTTGTTTTTTGCATTTGGATAGATTTTTGAGATAACACCAACATCTTCACCCTCTACTAAAATTTTATCTCCAATATTTACATCACCTTTTGTAGAAGCATAACTAAAAGTCATTTTTTGTTTTTTAGCACTGAGTGAAAGGATAGGCTTTTGTGGTGATGCAAGATCACCTTTGTGCATGTATATAGAAGATACAACACCGCTAAAAGGTGCTCTTACCTGAAGGTAAGTAAGATCAGATTTGATAGAACTGATCTTATCTTTAGTAGCTTCCATAGCCGCTTTTTTCGTTAAGAGTTGAAGTTTTGAAGCATCATATTTCTCTTTAGATATTGCATTTGCTTTATAGAGTTTTTCATTTCTTTCTTGAATAGTTGTGTAGTACTCTACATCACTTTTTTGAACTTCAAAATTTTTTTTGAGTGTTTTGAGTGAACTTAGAAGTGATGAGTCATCAATACTTACGAGTAAATTACCCTTTTTTACTTCGTCACTTTCACTTACATAAAGTTTTGTAATAACACCAGAGAGTTTTGTCATGATCTGTACCTCTTTGTCACTTTTGACATTGGCAAGATAAGTATGTTTTTGTGCAACCTCTTTTTCTTGTGTGTGTGTTGTTTTGATGGTGTAGTTAAGTGCTAAAGGGGTCGCTTGTGAAGCTATCTCTTTTTTTGTTGCGATAAGTTTTGATGCTGCTAAAGCAACAAGAGCAATAATAGGGATGATGATAAGTATTTTTTTCATTATTTGTTTCCTTTTTCAAGAATATAGTTGAGGTAGTCGATGGCATTTTGATACTCATAACGAGCATTGATAAAGCCACTGTGTGCAAGTTGGTAACGAGCTTTTGTATAGAGTAGATCGTTGATATCACTAGCACCATTGTCGTAACGGATCTGTTCTATCTTTTGAGTCTCTTCCATAAGTGAGAGTTCACTTTGTGCACTCTTGTAGCTTGATATAGCAAGTTCAATCTTGCTTAGAGCCTCTTTGAGATCTTTTGTAAGCTCTCTTTTTGTCTGTGCTTCATCGAGTTGTGCTTGAAGTGTAGCGATTTTACTTTTTTGTGTGAGTGATGATGTTTTTCCAAAGTCAAAGATGTTCCACTTCAGGTCAATACCTATTTGCCAAAGCTGTTCATGGTTAAACTCATCAGGTTTTGGATTTGTTGCATCGTTGTAACCCGCACTCTGTCCGTAGTATGCATTGAGTGCAACTTTTGGATAGTATGATGCAGAGGCTATCTGTTCTTGCTTTATACTCTTTTGGATAGATTGTTTTGAGAGGGTGAGTTTTTTACTCTGCATAAGTGTTGCTTTATAGTTGTTTTGCTTTAGTGGTATCTCATCTACTTTAATATCTATAGGTTCAAGGTTGGAGATGGTATCTACAAACATCAGTGTTGCAAGACTCTCTTTAAGGATATCTCTGTTTGTTGTGATCTTTTTAAGATCATTTTTTGCATGGTTAAGCTCTGCAAGAGATTTAAGCTCATCAATTCTTGAGAGTGTTTCAAGTTTGACTTTAAGCTCAATATCCTCGTGAAGCTTTTTAAGAGCTTCCACATACTCTTGCTGTGCATCTATCTGGGCATTGAGAGCCAAGATATTTGTGTAAAGAGTCTTTACATTGTATATGATTTGTTCACTGCTTAGTGCAGTGATGTTTTTTGCCATCTCTTTTTGAAGGTTTGCTATCTCTATGGAGTGTGTATCACTCATACCTGTAAACAGATTGACATTGTAAGCAACACCCGCAACAAAAATATCTTGTGTTGTAGGGATTTGTGCTGCTCCATTTACCATACTGGCAGGGGTGAGAGGTGTAAGTGTTCGTGGTAGATTGTAGTGGGTGTATGAGCCTTGAAAATCAACTCTACCATAATGGGAAGCTTTTTTCTCTTTGATGTTCTCTTTTGCAAGTTCTACATCCATGGAGATCTTTTTTATCTCTACAGAGTTGTTCAATGCTGTTTGCACCGCTTCATCAAGTGTAAGGGCTTGAAGAGAGAGTGTAAAACATAAAAAAGCTGCTAATCCTGTTTTTTTCAAACAAAATCCTTTAGTATAGTTTTCATTATGGAATTATTACATTTTTGTATTAGTGCAATGTTAAGAAGATGAGAAATAAAAATAATATAGAAGGTATATTTAAGAATTGATACAAGTATGCTATAATTATTCAAAGAGAAGGAGTGTTCATGTTATCACTTGAGCAGATAAAACATAATATGCTTACTCTAAAACCGTATCTGCTGGATAAATATTCTGTAGAAACATTGTATATCCTTGGTTCATATGTTCGTGAAGAACAAACACAAAAAAGTGACTTAGATATACTTGTAGATTTTAAGAAAATACCTGATTTACTAACTTTTTTTAGAGGATATAAGCAAAAGGATTGAAAAAATTCAGATTTATATACTAGATATGGATTATGAAGCTTTTGTTCAAGATGATAAAACAGTGAGTGCCTGTATTCGTGAGATAGAAGTTATAGGTGAAGCTGCAAAACAGATACCAAAAGAGAGATAACAGATAAGTTTGATGAGTTACCATGGTCTTTAATGGCAAAGATGAGAGACAAGCTTATTCATTGGTATTTTGAAATTGATGAAGAGATTGTTTGGAATGTAGCAACTCAAAAACTCCCACAAATAAAAATCCAGATAGATAAAATAATAGCTGTTTTATCCAAATAATTCACTAAGCTTGAAAAAACCCAATAATCTCCTCTTCGAGATAGTATTTTGGGGTAAAAAAACTCCCCTCGACAAATCCGACATGTCCACCTTTTTTAGTGATGTTGAGTGTTATGCTTGATGAGATCTGCTTAGTGTTTGGGATAACCTCTGGAGTCATAAAAGGATCATCTTTTGAGTGGATGATAAGTGTTGGGGTGGTGATATCTTTTAAAAACTGTTTTGAAGAGCATTTGGTGTAGTACTCTTGTGCAGATGCATAACCATGAATAGGCGCTGTATAGACCTCATCAAACTCCCAAAAAGTTTTTATCTTTGCAATATCACTGCGTTTGTAGTTGAGTAGCTTTTCCATATCAAAATGTTCATACTTTTCATCAAGAGAGTTTTTTAACTCCTTTAAAAGTCTGTATTGATAGTACCTTGATATCCCTTTGTTGATGGCATCTGCACAGATATCAAGCTGCATAGGTGCAGAGATGGCAACAGCTTTGTCAAAAGGGGAGTTTTTCCTGCTCTCCCCCAAGAGTTTTAAAAGCATATTTGCCCCTAAAGAGAAACCAACACCATATATCTTGGTATAGTGTGTATTTTCTCTTAGGTGTGTAACAAACGCAAGTGGGTCATCTGTTTTGCCACTGTGGTAGGAGATAGGAAGGGTGTTTGGTTTTGTGCCACACCCTCTAAAGTGCATCACAACAGTGTCAAACCCTGCTTCACTTAGGGCTTTTACATTGCCTTGAATATAAGGTGATGAGTAGTCTCCAGCAAGTCCGTGAAAAAATACAACAAGTGATGGAGTGGGTGTTTGTTTATGAGTTTTATGCCAAAAACACTCTACAAAGTCACCATCTTCAAGCACAAACTCTTCTCTTTTAAATGCAACCTTTTGTTTGTTGTCAAAAAGAGTGGAGTAGATGGTTTGTAGATGGCAGTTGCCAAGTCCAAATGCAGGTGTAAAAGTTTTGATGGTCTAGTCTTTGTCGTGGAGTATTTTATCAAGAATTTTAAACACCTCAAGACTCCCTTTCTCCATCTCATCAAACGCAGCAACAAGTGCATCACTATCAACTGATGAAGCTTTGATAAGGTCAAACACTTTGTGCGTACCGTTGTGTACAATAGCATGAGGATTTTCAAGTGCTTTGTAGTGAGGTGTATGTGAAAAGTTTTCCCTACCATCACCCTCGTAGTACCACTTTCCAAGGCGACAGTTGTGATGATCAACAAAACTAAATTGTTCCTCTTTTGTAAAAGCGGAGTAGTAGGTGTTTGCTTTCCATAGGATGTGATCGAGTTTTGCCAAGGAGATAAATACTCTGTCGTTTGAAAATCCCATAGAGTGGAACGACTCTTGAAGTCCATCATAGTTCGTTTTTATGGCCGTGTTGAGCTCATCGATGAGGTGATTTGACTCTTCAACATTTGTTTGGAGTGATGAGAATTGATCAGACATCGAGTCAACCTCTTGTTTCATACTTTGTAGCGATATGTTGATCTCGCTTACTGCTTTGTCTGTTCTGTCTGCCAGTTTTCTTACTTCATCAGCAACCACGGCAAAACCACGACCATGTTCCCCTGCACGAGCTGCTTCTATGGCAGCATTGAGTGCAAGAAGGTTTGTTTGATCTGAGATATCTTTGATAAGTGTCAAGATAGATGTGATATCTTCAGTTCTTTCTGAGAGACCATTGATGGTGTCTACGGAAGATGTGGAGAGTTGGTTGAGATTTTCAAGCACCTCAAAAACCTGTTGCGTTTTTTGAGAGATATTTGCAAGACTCTCTACAAGATCGTTTGTGTGTTGGAGACTTTCTTTGGAACTACTAACAGATTCTGCTATATTCCCTTGGATATCGGCGATATTGAGTTTAAGATTGTTTGATTGGAGTTTGGCAAGTTTATCTGTAATGGTGGTGCTGTGTGATCTCTCTTGTGCAGCTTGAAGTTGCTCTTGGAGTTGTGTAATTTCATTGCGGAGTATCTGATTTTCATTTTGGGTAGTTCTGTAGTCTTGTTCTAGTTGCTTAAACTCTTCAACACTTACCCCTGTTGATCCAAAAAGTCTCATAATCACACCTCTTTTGTTGATTTTGTCACCTAAGTAAAACAAGTGTATCTAATATAAAATAAGATTATACTGAAGAAAAAGGGCAACTAACTTACAGATATTTATTTTTCAACTTTACAAACTATTTTTAATGAACTTAGTTGTATAATCGCAAAAATATACCATCTTTTTTTAATGGAGCTCAAATGAAAAGAAAACAGATCTACAACCCGTCATCTACTGAAAATGTCAACGATAGAAAAATCTTTGGTGGTGATCCAACAGGTATCTTTGAGCTCAACAATATTAAGTATCAATGGGCATATAATCTTTGGGAGATGATGTTAAACAACACATGGTTCCCAAAAGAGGTAGATATGACACGTGATGTCAATGACTACAAAAACCTCACAGATGCTGAAAAAACAGCTTATGATAAAGCACTCTCACAGCTTATCTTTATGGACTCACTCCAAACAAATAACATCATCGACAACGTAAACCCTTATGTGACTTCACCAGAGATCAACCTTATCTTGGTTCGCCAATCATTTGAAGAAGCACTTCACTCTCAGTCGTATGCTGTTATGGTTGATAGTATCTCCACAAATTCAGAGGAGATCTATGAGCTTTGGCGTCGTGATATGATGCTCAAAGGTAAAAATGATGCGATCGCTAGAGTTTATACAGAGCTTGCAACAAACCCAAGTGAGACAAACTTTGTCAAAGCTTGTTTTGCAAACCAGATCTTAGAGGGTATCTACTTTTACAGTGGTTTTACTTATATCTACACACTTGCACGCTCAGGTAAGATGCTAGGAAGTGCACAGATGATCCGTTTTATCCAACGTGATGAGGTGACTCACCTTGTACTTTTCCAAAATCTTATCAATACACTTCGCAAAGAGAGACCAGACCTTTTTACAGAGCAGCTTAAAGCTGATGTGATTGAGATGTTTGAAGAAGCGGTAAAACTTGAGACTGAATGGGGAAAATATATCACTCAAGGGCAGATTTTAGGTTTGACTGATGATATTGTAGAGCAGTATATCAAGTACCTTGCAGATGACAGACTTGCTTCTGTTGGATTTGACAAGCTTTATGATGTAGCAAACCCTATCAAGTGGGTTGATGATTTTGCAAAATTTAATGACCAAAAAACAAACTTCTTTGAGGGAACAGTAACAAACTACTCCAAAGGTTCTCTCTCTTTTGATGATGACTTCTAAAAACACTCCATATACTCTGTGCTCTTTACTTTTTGAAGTGCAGAGTGATTATGAGACAAATCTCACAACACTTATAGAACTGATAGAACAACAACCAAAGCACTCACTAATTGTCGCTCCTGAGGTGTGTTTGAGTGGGTATGATTATGAACACTTTGATGCTATGGTTGCATTTAGCACCAAAGCAGTTGAGGTAATAAAACAACACTCTTTTGAGAAGATCATTATCTTAACTATGGTAGAGAAACGCAGCGATGGTGTTTATAATGTAGCCAAGGTGTTTCATAATGGCGAAGTGGTGTATGAGCGTGCAAAAGCGAGACTGTTTCGTTTTGGTGATGAGCATAAGTATATGCTAGAGGGGAGTGATGATGAGTTTAAAATCATCACAGTAGATGGGATTAAAATCGCTGTATTTATCTGTTTTGAGTTGCGTTTTAAAGAGCTGTGGCAGATGAGTGAGGGTGCCGATGTGATAGCAGTGTGTGCTTGGTGGGGGAAGATCCGTTCTGAGAACTTTCGTGCCATTACCCAAACACTTGCCATCATCAACCAGTGTTATGTAGTGGCAAGTGATGCACAAAATGATGAGTGTACAGCTCTTAGTGGTATCATCACCCCGATGGGTGAAGAGAGTCGCAACGAAAAAGCAGAGGCACTTTGTGTGCCATACAGTACAAAAGAGATAGAAAAAATGAGAAGATATATGGATGTGGGGATAAAATAGTTTGGATAAGATAAAAGCAACAAAAACAGCAAGAATGGCAGATGAGATAGAAAAACACTTTCCCCTCTCTTTAGAGGTGAAAGAGGCGATTGCAAAAACAGACAGAGAAGCTTTTGTCCCTTTAGGATTTAGAAACAATGCTTACAAGCTAGATGCTTTGCCAATAGGTGGTGCACAGTATATCAGCTCACCATTGACTGTTGCAAAAATGACACAGTACCTTTTTCCACGTGGAGCAGACAGAGTTTTAGAGATAGGGTGTGGAAGTGGGTATCAAGCAGCAGTGCTTTCTCATCTTTTTCGTGGTGTCTTTACGATAGAACGTATAGAATCACTTATCTTAGAAGCAAAAAAAAGATTTAGAGAACTCAACATCAACAATGTTCACACAAGAACAGATGATGGACAAAATGGTTGGGCAGCTTATGCTCCTTATGATAGAATCCTTTTTTCTGCTACTGCAAAAGAGATCCCACAAAAAATCTTTGAGCAGTTAGCTGAAGATGGGATCTTGATCGCACCTATCTACAAAGATGGCAAACAGGTGATTACACGTTTTATGAAATCAAATGGTCGTATTGAAGAGGAGGAGCTTGAAGATTGTGATTTTGTCCCTATCATAGATGGTGTACAAAAATGTTAAGAGCTTTTTTACTCTCTTTTTTCTTTGCTGTTTTTGTATATGGAGCTGCATTTGAAAAAGCATACAATCTCTACAAAGAGGGGGAGTTTGCAAAAGCTTTAGTGCTTTTTGAAAAGCTTGTTAAAGAGGAAAACGATTATGATGCTGCTTATATCTTGGGGTATATGTATGAGCATGGAGAGGGTTGCGAAGTTGATGTAGAGAAGTCACAACACTACTATAAGCTTTCATCTCGTGGGTATTACTGGAAGATTAAAGAGGAAGATCCAAACAGAGATATTAAAAAAGTAAAGATGAAGATCTATAACAGTCTTGATAAACCAACAGATCAGATTACCCGTGAAACACTCAAACAATACACACAGTCTCTTTACAGCATAGAAGCTCATCATGCAAATTATTTTTTACCGTTTAGTTACAGAGGTGGTAGCCATTATGCAGATACAAATAAACACAAAGCAAAAGATGTTGAAGTAGAGTTTCAAGTAAGTTTGAAGTATGATTTTGCTGCAGATGTTTTTGGGTTTGATGAGACATACACTTTGGCATATTCACAAAAATCTTTTTGGCAACTCTATGCAGACTCTGCATATTTTAGAGAGACAAACTATAATCCTGAGTTTTTTATCACACTCCCTTTTTCATATAACTATCTAAAAGGGTTGCGTTTTAACTTTGCACACCAGTCAAATGGACGGGGTGGTGAAGAGGAGCGCTCATGGAACTATGTTAATCTAAGTGCATTTTTTCAGTTTGGCTTTGCGTTTGTGGAGTTTGATGTTTTTAAAGATGTACTGAGTCTTGAGTACAATAAAGATCTTATGGATTATATGGGCTATACAAAAGTGCAATTGATTGTCCCCTATAAAGAGCATATCTTAAAACTTTCATCACGACACACTTTTAGTAAGTACAGAGCATTGGAAGCGAGTTATACATACCCTGTATTTGGTTCAAAAACTCTCTTTTTTTATGCAAAAGCATTTAGTGGATATGGTGAGAGTTTGATAGATTATGATCATAAATTGCATAAATTTGGGATAGGCTTTAGTCTTTCTCGTTAATTATGTTAAAATATATTAAGTAAAAAAGGGAGTAGTAGTTATGGAAGAGGTTTACGGGATCAAATACACAAAACCAGAAGTTGTAATGTTGCAAGATACTGGGATTGGTGTTGCTGAAGCGGCAGCTAGAACCTGTTATGACTCTTTTAGTAACTCTGAAAATGAAGTGATTCAACAGATAGAATCAACACTCCCAAACCAAGAGATGTGTAAAGAGTTAAATGCTATAGATGACTCAGAGCTGCTCGATGATCTGTCATGGACTTATTTTCACCATTCTATTTTAGAGCATGCAAATTTAAGCTATCTCATTCGTGGTACGAGTCGTGGAGTGCTTCAAGAGCATGCAAGACACCGTATTCAGGCGATTAGTGTGCGAAGTACTCGTTATACGATGAGTTCACTCATCAATGCATTTGTAGCATCGCAACATGGAGGGGACAAAGAGTTTTTTATCCAAAAAGTGCTTGCGTTTGATATGTTTGTAACAGCTGATGAGAGTTACAATCGCCTTGAGATTAGTGCGATGTATGATAAGTTGATGTTTCAAAAGTCTCAAGTGGAAGATTTTTACTCTTTAGCAGTTGCAAAAAGCTCACTAAAACACCTTAAGGAGTTCGCCAAAGAACCTCAAAAACTTTACGAAGCACTTGAAGCTGGTAAGAAAAAACGCAATGTTGGGGATGCTTTTAAGCATATTATCACCGATAATGTAAAAGTTGATATGGTTGTGACATTCAATCTTAGAAGTTTAAAAAATTATTTTACTCTTCGTAACAGTGGAGCTGCATTTTTTCAGATACGTTGGTTAGCACAAGAGATGATGAAGGTAACTCCTAAAAAATACCTAGATTTAATTATAAGAGAGAAGTAAAATATATGTACAAACTTATTTTTTTGGCATTTGGATTGTTTTTTGCAGGGTGTAGTGGTATCACTATCAATGGTACAATGTGTGATCAGGTAGCATCTGAACCTAATGGTATGATGCCTCATGAGTGTCGTAACTACAACGAAGAGGAAGCAGATAAAGCTTTTAACAAAGTCGCTGAAGAGAAAAAAGTAGATGATAAAGATATTAAGTTTGATAAAGAAGAGTAGGCCTTTTGGCTCTTAAATATGCAGATACGTCAAAAATTATACGATTTTTTTACTGCCAATATTCAAAGAGAAAACTATTTTGAACTTCGTAAAGAGATAATTGTCAGAGTTTTTCTCTCTATTGCTGCTTTTATTCTTATTGCTTTTGGAGCATTGAACTTTTTTGTTTATCATAAATATAATTTAGCTCTTATTGATGCTTTTGCATCTATTGTTTCTATCTATTCTCTGTTTCAGCTTCAACACAAAAAAACACTTCAACTTGCTATCAAAATTAGTAGTCTTAATCTTTTTTTCTTTTTTCTTGCATATCTCTATTTAAATCAAAACAACGATAATGGCCTTGTTTGGCTTATCTTTTTACCTCTATTTATCATCCCGCTCAATGGGCATAAAAAAGGGCTTATTATCTCATTGGTTTTTTATGCTATTGCATTTAGCATAGCATATTTTGGGATTGGAGTGTGGGATGATGGGTTATGGAACTTTCATAGTTATATCCGTTTTGTTCTCTCATCACTTGTACTTGTATATATGGTGTACATAACAGAGTTAGCGATATATCGCACAAATATTTTTCTAGAAGAGAAAGAAAAGGCAAACAAGCTTTATATGGAACAGCTTAAAGATAATGCCCAAAAAGATTATCTTACAAATGTTTTCAATAGACGCCGTGTTCATGAACTTTTAGTGAGTGAGTTACAAACATCAAAACGCTATAACATCCCTTTTTGTGTTGCTATTGTAGATATCGATTTTTTCAAACATATCAACGATAAATATGGCCATAATATTGGTGATGAGGTTTTAGTAAATTTTTCACAGATTTTTACAAAGCTTCTTAGAGAAACAGATATCTTTGGTCGATGGGGTGGAGAGGAGTTTGTTATTGTCTTTACCCATACACATCTTCACAATGCTGCACATAAGTGCGAACAACTACGTGAGATGGTTGAAAAGTTTGAGTTTGATAATGTTGAAAAGATCACCTGTAGTATAGGTTTGGCTGAGTGCACACAACAGATCCCTTCTGTAGAAGTACTCGTAGAAAATGCTGATAAGGCTCTTTATAAGGCTAAAGAGAGTGGTCGCAATAAAGTAGTAACTTATAAGCAAGATTAGATATAATTGCAAAAAATATAAAAGGAAAAGATATGGCAAGAAGTGAAGTATGTGAACTGTGTGGATCTAGCGAAGATATAAGTGTTTTGGAGCTCCCTGTAAGTGATGGAAGTGAAGAGCAAAGCGTTTATGTTTGTGCTAATTGTAAAACACAAATAGAGAGTGGAGATCTTGATGAGACACACTTTAATTGTTTAAATGATGCTATGTGGAGTGAAGTGGGTGCTGTAAAAGTACTTAGCTACATTTTGTGGAACAAACTTGGTCGCCAAGATATGCTTGATATGATGTATCTTGAAGAAGATGAGCTTAAACTCGCAGAGCAAGCGATAAACGCAGAAGCAAACAAACTTGTGTATAAAGATGCAAACGGTGTAGAGCTTCAAGCGGGTGACAGTATCGTAATACTTAAAGATCTCGAGGTAAAAGGTGCAGGTTTTACTGCTAAACGTGGTACAACTGTAACACGCATCGCTCTTGCACCAAATGATCCGACTCATGTTGAGGGTCGTGTAAATGGTACAAAGATCTTTATTAAAACAGAGTTTATCAAAAAAGCATAATGCAGCCATTTGAGAGATTTCATAAGATAGATAAAGATTTTCGTAACCCTTATGCCCGCGATCGTGATAGGATCATCCACTCAGGAAGTTTTAGAAAACTTGAGTATAAAACACAGGTTTTTCTAAATCATGAGGGTGATTTTTTTAGAACACGTTTGACACACTCCATAGAGGTATCACAAATTGCCCGTTCTATCACCTCTCAACTCGGACTTAACGAATCTCTTGCAGAGGCTATCGCTTTGGCACACGATCTTGGGCATACCCCTTTTGGTCATGTGGGTGGCGATACACTCGATGAGTGCTTAAAAGCAGATGGCTTTACAAACGGTTTTGAGCATAATTTTCAAAGCTTTCGTGTGGTCTCAAGCCTTGAGAAACGTTACAAAGATTTTGATGGACTTAACCTTACATTTGCTACACTTGAAGGTATCCTCAAACACTCCTACCCTTATAAAAAATCGTTTTTACCCAAAAAAATAGATGAGCTTTTTGATCTTGAAAAACATCCATCGTATGAAGCTATGGTTGTCGATAGAGCTGATGAGATAGCTTATATCAGTCATGATATAGATGATGGTGTAAACTCAGGGCTTATCAGTTTTGATGATCTAAAAGAGAGTGAACTTGCTTGTGAGATACTTGCAAAGGTGGAAGCTGAAGGGGTAGGAAGAGAAGAAGACGAGATGTTTCGCTACCGTTTTAGCTCCCATATGATCAACCATTTGGTTTACTCTATACTTGATTACTCTACTCCAAGAGTAAAAAATGGTGAAGTGTTTCCTATAGGGTTTGATAAAGAGCTTGAGAGCAAGATAAAAAAACTCAAAAAACTTCTTTTTGTCAAGATGTATCAGTCTAAAGATATTGTACGCAAGATGTATGCTGGAAAACAGGCTATCAAAGGGCTTTACCATGGTTTGATGGAGGAGGACAAAATGCTCCCAGCATTTTACTATGAGCAACTTCAAACTCGCAAGAAACACCGTGTTGTTGCTGATTATATTGCTAGTATGAGTGATAGATATGCACTAAACTTTTACAATGAGATGTATGGAAAGCTTTAGATGAAGCTTCTTTTTTGGTTGTTGTGTGTTGTTGGTTTGATGGCACAAGAGATGCAAGAGAGTTCAAAAGAACCTGTTATTATTGAAGATATGTCAGGGTTAAGTGAAGAACAGCTTCGCCAAAAAGCAAATAAAGATGATCGCACAAAAGCACCAAGAGCAAAAATCTCCATCAGCGATGTGGCACAAGATGTTGATGATGGTGGTCATGTCGATCTTGCAAAGCTGCAGCAACCATGGGAAGATCTCTCACCAACTCCAAAACAATATGACTGGATACAAACAAAGTCTGGTGAGTGGTTTAAGGGTGAGATTAAAGCTATGTATGATGAGGAGTTGGAGTTTGATAGTGATGAGGTAGGACTCTATACCTTCAACTTTCAAGATATCAAGCAGATTAAGAGTTATCATATCGTTGATGTAAATATAGAGGGTGTTGCAAGTATATCGGGTATTTTACGTTATAGAAATGGAAAGATAGAGATCATTCAAGGGGATCATACATATGAGTTTGATAAAGATCAGATAGTATCCCTTGCAAAATCATCACAAAAAGAGCAACATAATTGGAGTGGTAAAGTAACCATTAGTGTTGAGATACGAGAAGGAAACAAAGAGCAGTTTGATTATAATGTAAAAGCAAATATAAAACGCAATACAGCAACAACAAGGTTGTTGTTTGATTATATAGGTCGTATATCTAATGTCAATGGAGTTGAAACTGCAAACGATCACCGTCTCAATGAAAAGTATGATGTATATATCACTCGCTATTTTTTCTGGACACCAATATTTTCAGAATATTATCAAGATAAGTTTCAAAATATTGATAATCAATACTCTTTGGGTATAGGTTTGGGATATACTATTATTGATAAAAAAAAGATTGAGTGGGATATCTCTGGTGGTCCAGCGATGATTCATACCGAGTATATATCTGTTGTTGATGGAGAAGAGGATGAACTTACCTCTTTTGCACTTGAGATGAGTACACGGTTTGAGTATGAGATATCTAAGGTAAGTGATATCACTTTTAAATACAATTTGACCTTTACAGACAAAAAGTCTGGACTCTATAAACATCACATGATAGCAACACTTGAAAATGAACTTTTATCATGGTTGGACTTTGATATCACAGGGATATGGGATCATATTGAAAAACCAGAGATAGAGGCAAATGGGGTTGAACCTCTTAAGGATGATTATCAGTTATTATTTGGAATTGGGATTGAGTTTTAGAATTGGCGAGAAGTAACAAAGAGAGGGAGCTACCCTCTCCATGTGCTAAAATAACTTAGTAAAATAACCAAGGATTAGCAATAGGATTATAATCCTAAACATTAGAAATGCCCCTTTGCAATAGCACTCCCACCCAACACTACCCACGAAATGCCAAAAAAAAGGCAAAAAAAAAGGGATAAGACCGAAATCTTACCCCTTACAGTGCCATTATGTGGGAGCTACCCACGAGGCATTCTAATGTTTCAATGAAATTATAGCATATTAAATGAACATAAATCAATAGAATTGTAGAGTGCTTTGGACATCTGTTGTTAGAAATGGATAGAAAAAAGAAAACTTAAAGTAGAGGTTTGATTTTAGGAGTATATAAGCCCGAAGGCTTATATTACAGGCGTGATTCGTAACGTCTCATCATATAAAGACGTTTAAGCATTTTCTTACGAGATGCAATTTTGAATTTTTTACGCTTTTCAGTTTCAGTTTCGTGGAAACGGCGAGCACGAGCTTCTGTAACGATTAAGTTACGGTCAGTCTGCTTCTTGAAACGTCTGTAAGCTGCATCAAAGTTGTCATCATGGCGTAGTACGATACCAGGCATATCACATCACCCACTTTCTTTTAAAATTTGAAATGCAATTATACCTTAATTTATCTTTTATTACAATCTTTTTTATCTCCAAAGATACATTTTCTGTTTTTTACCATTCGAAAGAGGAAAAAACTATACAGCAACAGAGCAACAAAACTACTCATATATGCTTGTGTAGTCAGCCCTTTATCATAGAAGTTTAGTGCTGCAAAAAGTATGGCAGTAGCTATGAGAAGACACATTCGCTCCCCTTTGTTATAAAATTTATCTGTATTGTACAGTTTTAATGACAACTTTATAAGTGTTATACCACCTTAGTTTTTAGAACAATCATAGTATAATACACTTTATGATAGCACAAGACTCCATAGAAGCACTCAAAGCCAGACTTGATATTGTTGATGTTGTAGGAAACTATGTGGAGCTAAAAAAAGCAGGGGGTAACTTTAAAGCCCCTTGTCCGTTTCATGATGAGAAGTCTCCATCATTTGTAGTGAGTCCACAAAAGCAGATATACCACTGTTTTGGGTGTGGTGCTGGTGGTGATGCTGTGAAGTTTGTGATGGAGTATGAAAAGCTCAACTACCCTGAAGCGCTTGAGAAACTTGCACAAAGCTATAACTTTACACTCACATATACAGATAACAAACATAACAAACCCCGCTCACAGGTGATAGAAAAACTCAGCGAGTGGTATCAGACACTGCTAACACAAAACCAAACAGCACTCAGCTACATTAAAGAGCGTGGCATCTATGAGAGCTCTATTGAGAAGTTTGGTATAGGTTATGCACCCGATTCAGACGCAACACTGCGTTTTATCACCTCGCAACAGTTCAATATCAATGAAGCTGTAGAGATGGGAGTAGTTGGTTACAACTCTGAGCGGCATCAAACCTATGCACGTTTTATTGAGCGTATCACGTTTCCTATCCACTCGGCAAATGGTAGTATGGTAGGGTTTGGTGGAAGAACTATCACAGGGCATCAGGCAAAGTATGTCAACTCTCCAGAGACAAAGTTTTTTAACAAGTCTCGACTTTTATATGCTTACCATCATGCAAAGCAGTCTATCTACAAACGCAGTGAGATTATCATCACCGAGGGGTATTTAGATGTGATTATGTTGCATCAAGCAGGGTTTGAGCATGCAGTAGCAACACTTGGAACAGCACTCACACAAGAGCACTTGCCACTGCTTCGAAAAGGCTCACCCCGTGTTGTGATGGCTTATGATGGCGACAAAGCTGGTCGTGCAGCAGCATTGAAGGCAAGCAAACTTTTAAGTGCAAGTGGCTTTAATGGTGGAGTGGTTGTGTTTGAAGGGGGTCTAGATCCTGCAGATATGGTAAAAGAGGGTCGCATTGCGGAGTTGAGTGATATTTTTCATACTCCAAAACCTTTTATAGAGTTTGTGCTCGATGAGCTTCTTTCTTTGTATGATTTAAGAGACCCAAAAGCCAAAGAGGCCTGTATGCAAGAGGGGGTGAGCTATCTTAAAACACTTTCTCCTATCTTGCAAGAGGAGTATAAAACCTATCTTGCTTCACGTCTTGGTGGGCTTGGTGTTTCACCTTCACTTGTCAAAATCACACCTCAGCAAACGCAACAAACAATGCAACCTATGCAAAAAAATACCCACAGAGATATGTGGGAACTCACTTTAATTAAAACAATATTGGAGCATCCTGAGTTTATAGACCAGATTTTAGATGTATTAGACCCCTCTCTTTTACAGTTTCACTCACGGGAGTTTCAGGCTGCTTTAAATGGAGATACACAGATACCTGAGTTGATGGCAATAATGGTTGATGAGAGCACTAGAGCAATACAAACGCAAGAGCACTTAACACAAGAGTTATGTATGTTTTTGATGAAGTATTATGAGAGAGAATTAAAAAAGATCAATCTTGCTACGAATATATCGTTTGAGCAAAAGGCTTTTCTCATTAGAAAATACAGAGGAAAGATCGCAAAGCTCAAACGTGGTGAATTGGTCTCTTTTGAAGAGTAGTGCTTATTTAACTTTTAGAAAAGAGAGGATATACTAGACAAACTCCTTAAAAAAGGTTACATCATGGCTGGTATACATTTTTCGTTTGATAATTTTAAACAACTGGTGGATCTTAACATCGGTATTTCAGATAGACTTGACCAAAATAGAGCTGAGAGTTTTACACTGCTTTATTGTAATTTTGATGGGATCGATCAAGAACTTATAGATGCTTCACTTATCTCCACACTCAGGACATCAGATTCTATTGTAAATCATGAATCTGACTATTTTTTTGTGTTGCCATATACTGATAAGTATGGTGCAGAGATAGTCAAAAAAATGTTTGATGAGTTTTTCTCAAGGCCTTTACAATCTTTTTTACTCTCTTACCCTGTAGATGGGGAAACAACAGAGGAGATTTTAGGTTTTATGCAAGATAGTGTAAGTCGATTTTTGAAGTATGACCTTCACTGTTTAGATAGGTTTGCCAAAGTTATCTGATATCATGGAACATAATATGCTACCTCTTTAAAAAACCCTATTTCAAACAAGGGAAAGAGGAGCTTATGATGATATCTTTAGATATAACCCCAGAAAAACCTTCTACATCTGTACCAAGCTCCCTCTCTACACAAGATGAACCCAAAGAGGGTGCTCTTTCTTTTTCTGAACTTCTTAAAGGTGTGGTGTCACAAAAGGATGAAAAAAACTCTCAAGGGGCACAAAATGGTATTGTTGCCCTTTTAGGTGAACAAGAGGATACCACAGAGACTAAGAGTACTGATGGCAAAACATCATTGCTTACTTTATTACAAGGTGAAGAGGAGATGGGAGAGGGCGAGCTTGCTGTGCTTATATCAAAAGAGCTTCAAACTCGTATTGAAGATGCAAAAGCTTACCTTAAAGAGCAGATCTATAACTCCCAAGGGTATAAAAAAGCACAGACAAAAGATTTGCCACAAACACTCAAAGGTCTTGTTGATATGGCGAAGAAATTTGATATTGATGTTTCAAATATCACTTTAGAAGAGGTGACATCTGAAGGAAAAACCACAACTAAAAGCAGTTTGGGTAATGATGATCTTGTAGAGAGTGATACTCAACCAAAACATATTGTAAAAAAAGATTTGAAAAACTCACAGCAAGTTCAGGCTGATGATACACCACAATTTGAAGAAAATATCAAAAAAGAGACCAAACAGGTTGTAGCTCAACAAGGGTCTCAAGCACAAAACACAAAAATGCAACATCAACAGATGACTCAACCAACAACCCAACAGCTTGTGCAAACCAAACTAGTTCAACCAGAGCAAAAAACACCAAAACAAAAAGCAGATGAGACACTGCAGATGTTGCTTCGTGGTGACAAAGTGCAAAAAAGTGATGCAAGTACACCATTTTTGACAGCTGATTTTTCTGTAGCAACAGCAAAAGTGATAGCACCACAGGCAACCAAAGAATCAACACAAAACTTAGAGTCTCTTCTCAAAGGTGATACACAAGAGAGTGTTGTTGCAAAACAAGATGGAGGGTCTGTACTTAAAGCAGATAGTTTTGAAGTTAAACTCAACGAAGCAAAACAGATGACAAAGTATCTCTCTCAAGATGTCAAAGCAGCTATTGATGATTATAAATCACCATTTACAAGGGTAAAGGTACAACTTAATCCTCAAAGACTTGGAGAGGTTGATTTAACTATTGTTCAGAGGGGTAAAAATCTTCATATTAACCTCACATCAAACAATGCTGCTATCAACACATTGGCGATGAATGCAAATGATTTGAAAATGCAATTACAAAATAATGGAATAAATAATGCTTCATTAAATTTTAATAGTGGCTCTCAAGGTGAAAACGCTCAATCTCAACAACAGCAGCAACAACACCAAAGAGGACAACAACAAGAGCAAGAGTACAACTACTTTGCTCAGCAAGAGGAGCATGAAGAGATTCTAAGCTCTCTTGAAATTGTAGTTCCATACTACGCTTAAAGGATTTGAGATGATTACTTCAACAGGACTCAATGCAGCAACTACAGCAGATGTGGCTGCCCTTGAAAAATCAGTAAAAGATAAAACAAAACTTGGCAAAGATGACTTTATGACACTACTTTTGGTAGAGTTGCAACATCAAGATCCAACAGAACCTATGGACAGCGAGAAGATTCTTTCCCAAACATCTCAATTGGCATCACTTGAATCGGCAGAAAATACAAATAAAACTCTGCAAGATTTGGCTGATTCTATGGGTAGTACACAACAGTTCTCTACAATTGGTGCAATAGGGAAAACAGCAGATTTGGGAAGTGATGCGATCGTTCATGATGAAGGTGGTAGTTCCTCATTTGAGATATATTTTCCAGAGTCGATTCAGCAAGGATCTGTTGAGATTTTAGATAGTAATAACAATCTTGTAAAAAGTATGGATATCGGTACAAACCCATCAGGTGTTTATCAGTTCACATGGGATGGACTTGATAGTGCTGGAAATGGTGCAAATAGTGGTATCTACCATGTTAAAGCAAAATATACAGATCAAGATGGAACAGCTAGAGAAACTCGTCTTGGTGCATACCCTATCGAATCGGTACGTTTTGATGGTGGTCAAACACTCCTTAAGCTTGGTTCAAACTATGTTCCACTTGAAAATGTTAAAGAAGTGTACTAGGAGTATATTATGACTCAGGCATTTTATTCTGGTATTTCTGGATTACAAACATACTCTAGTGGTATCAATATAGTTTCAGATAACCTTGCAAATATTTCAACAACAGGTTTTCGTTCATATAATGCAGAGTTTGCATCTTTGTTTGAAAATGAGATGAACACAGGTGCTTCACTAAGTGATAGTGTTGGTGTTGGTGTGCAGATGCAAGCTACTAGCATGAGCAATGCACAGGGTTCTTTTTCACTTTCAGATAGAAGTACAGACTTGGCAATTTTAGGTGATGGATGGTTTGGGATTCAAGGTGATCAAGGTGATACTCTTTACACAAGAGATGGATCTTTTGGATTTAATCCAGATGATGCACTTGTTACAAAAGATGGGTTTTATGTTCTTGGTACTATGGGAGATAATATCTCTGCAAATGATACATTAACAAAAAAACTTGATGAGATCAAACTTGGTGCATCAACAGCACAGCAAAAACTACGTTTTCCAAAAACACTTACATACCCTGCTGAACCGACAAAAAATGCAAAGTTTATGGCAAATATTGGTGTCGGTAAAGAGGGATATGAGATAGTAACAACTGGTGCACATGTGATCGATTCTCAGGGGAATAACAATGACTTGCGCTTGGAATTTGAAAAGAAGCCTGTCCAAGCTCCACCAGGAACACAGTGGAGTGTAAAAGCAACAACTCAATCTCATGATGGAAGTGTTGTGTATGCTACAGAGTATGGAGAGATTAGTTTTGACGAATCAGGGGCTCTTGTATCTTCAACACTTACAACTATTGATAACAATGGTACACAGGTGAATATTGATTTAGGTTTAGGGTATAGTGGGATAGTCTCTATAGATACACCAGTTGTTCCAGGATCAAGTATTACAGATGGAACTGTTGGTGGTGATTTGATGGGATACTCCATCAATAAAAATGCAGAAGTTGTAGCTACATTTACAAATGGTATGCAAAGCTCTGTTGGTAAAATTGCAGTGTATCATTTTCAAAATGATCAAGGACTTGATCGGATTGATGGAACACATTTCAAAGTAAGTGACAACAGTGGTAAACCAATGTTTTTTACAGATGAATTAGGGCAAAATGTGATAGGTGCAGAGGTGATGAATTTTGCTTTAGAAAACTCAAATGTTGAGATGAGTGTAGGACTTACTGAACTGATTATCTATCAACGTGCTTATGATGCAAACTCCAAATCTGTAACAACTGCAGATCAGATGATCCAAAAAGCTCTTCAAATGGATGCTTAGATTTTTGGAACACTTTATGCTTTAATCCTTATACTAACTCTATCTACAAGAGATAGAAACTAAAGGATTTAAGATGTTAAAATCACTTTTTTCCGGGGTGTCCGGTCTACAATCGCACCAAGTTGCGATGGATGTAGAGTCAAACAATATTGCAAATGTAAATACAATTGGTTACAAATATTCACGTGCAAACTTCTCGGATCTTTTATCTCAAACGAAAGCTATTGCTACAGCACCACAAGGGCAACTTGGGGGTAAAAACCCTGTTCAAGTAGGTCTTGGTTCAACTGTAAGCTCAATGACACGTATCTTTGCACAAGGAAGTGTGCAAAACTCAGATAAAAATACCGATGTTGCGATCCAAGGAGATGGATTTTTTATTATCTCTCCAGATGGTGGAAATACTTATAAATACACACGTGCAGGGGACTTTAAGTTCGATGCGGGTGGAAACTTTGTGGATAACAATGGTTTTATCGCCCAAGGGTGGTTACGTGATCCTGTAACAGGTAAAGTAGACTCCACTGCACCTATTCAAGATATCAATATCCCACCAGGACTGACAACTCCTGCACAACCTACAAGTGAAGTTGTGTTAAAAGCAAATCTTAATTCTGGTCCATTAGTAGAGAGTTTTTCACCTGCTTATGAAGTCAAATCTGGTGCATCAAATCTTCAACCAGCAGCGATAGATAAAAATGGAAATCCTATTAATTCAGGTAACATTGGAGTAATGTTTAATGAAACAGGTGAAGCATTTTCGCTTCAAGATAAACAAGGGGTTTGGATCTCATTTCGTACAGCAACTTTCACTGGTGGTGATGTTTCTGGAAATGGAGATATGGATATTGAACTTGGTGTAGATCCTGAGCTTGGTATTTCAGGAAATAAGATCGCTATTCATGCCGATACAACGGGTGATGGTAAATCAGCAGATGCGAATGCTTTTGCAGCAGCGATTAATGCACAAACAGCAAAAACAGGTGTTACAGCAGAAGTTGTAGCAGGAAGTGCCGATGGTGAATATGCTCTTAAACTTACAAATACAAATGGTGATGCAGCAGCGTCACATAATATCGACATCGTAACGGGTGATAGTGATGCAGGCTTTAACGATGGAGATGGTGATACAACAGCACACAGATATCAGTATAACTCAACTTCTGCAGGAAATACTCTAGGTGGTGATAAAACATTTACTACCATGGCTGATTTGAGAAAGTTTATGGAAGATGAAGCTCGTCATGTTGGTGATGGAGATGGTGATGGTATTGAAGATGAGAATAATATTGAAGTAAGAGTGACTGATCAAGGAAAATTTGAGATTATCAACCCTGGTAGCTCAGATGATGGTGATTATGATATGAATATCAAAATCACAGGTTATAGTGATCAAAGACAAGGTCAAGTGGTTGTAGATAACTCTCGTTTTACAAGAAATATGGAAGCACTAAACTCTATTTTACCAACTGCAAGCGGTGGAAAAGCATTTTCTCAAAGTTTTAATGCTGCAACACACTCAAGTTCTATCGATATCTTTGACTCTTTGGGTTCAAAACATACTCTTAGAATGGAGTTTAGAAAAACAGCACTTGATACTGCAACAGGAAGTACATGGGATATGACTATTACAGTGCCAAATCCTGCAACGATCGATACAACAGCTCCATATAATGAAAAAAAAGGATCTATCCGTTTTAACAATGATGGATCTTTAGCATCATATAATCCACCAAATGTTTCCTTCTCTGGAAATAATGGTTCTGCTCCAGATCAACAAGTGAGCCTTTCGTTTGGTACAGCAAACAAGTTTGATGGTATGACATCTTTTGATAGTCGTTCAGCTACATCAGGGATCAGCCAAGATGGTTTTACGGGTGGTGATCTTGTTGGGATTCGTATCGATCAATCAGGAACATTAGTTGGTTCATTTTCCAATGGTAGAAGTTTTGGTCTAGCACAGATCGCTATGGCAAAATTTACCAACAACGAAGGTCTTTCAGTTGAGGGTGGAAATGTGTTTAACCAAACAGCCAACTCAGGTGATCCTATCATCGGTACAGCAGCAACTGCTGGGCGTGGATTTATACAGTCTTCGGCACTTGAAGCGAGTAATGTTGATTTATCACGTTCTCTTACTCAGCTTATTATTATCCAACGTGGATATCAAGCAAATGGTAAAACAATCACAACATCAGATCAGATGTTACAAACTCTTATTGGATTAAAACAGTAAATTTAATCCAATTTTGATATAATTCTTTCAATATTAAAGAAGGAATTATATCGATGCAATTCTCTGCTCCCCTCAAATCAAACTCAAAAAAAGTTATGTTACTTGGTTCTGGCGAACTAGGTAAAGAAGTTGTTATAGAAGCGCAACGTCTAGGACTTGAAACTATCGCTGTAGATAAGTATGCAAATGCTCCAGCACATCAAGTGGCACATAGAAGCTATGTGGTCAATATGCAAGATGAAGAAGCACTCTTAGAAGTGATCCGTCGCGAAAAACCTGATTATATCTTACCAGAGGTAGAAGCGATCAGTATCTCTGCACTTTTCAAAGCCGAAACTGAAGGATTTAATGTTATTCCAAACGCAGAAGCTGTAAACAAAACGATGAACCGTAAAAATATCCGTGTTTTTGCAGCAGAGGAGTTAGGGTTAAAAACAGGTCCTTACGAGTTTGTGACAACGCAAGAGGGTATGCTCGAAGCGGCAAAAAGACTCGGTTTTCCATGTGTGATCAAGCCTGTTATGAGTAGCTCAGGGCATGGGCAAAGTGTAGCAAGAAGTGAAGCAGATATTCCCGCATCATGGGAGATGGCAAAAGAGGCTCGTGGTGATGCAAGTGAACTTATAGTAGAAGCATTTGTAGATTTTGACTATGAGATCACGATGCTTACAGCTAGAAACGGCAAAGAGACTGTATTTTGTGAGCCTATTGGGCATGAGCAACGCGATGGGGATTATGTGTTCTCATGGCAACCAGCTGTTATGAGTGAGTTAGCAAAACAAAGAGCACAAGAGATGGCAAAAACGATCACAGATGGTCTTGGTGGTCGTGGAATCTTTGGTGTGGAACTTTTTATAAAAGGTGATGAGGTTTACTTCTCTGAGGTTTCCCCTCGTCCACACGATACGGGTATGGTAACACTTATAACACAAAGCCAGAGTGAATTTGCACTTCACCTTCGTGCAGTGCTTG
The DNA here is from genome assembly GCA_027063295.1 of Sulfurimonas sp. Classification (GTDB taxonomy): domain Bacteria; phylum Campylobacterota; class Campylobacteria; order Campylobacterales; family Sulfurimonadaceae; genus Sulfurimonas. The sequence continues at coordinate 6,571 of JAMORZ010000125.1, read as the reverse complement.
GACTTCCACTAGGGTTTACATTCTATGGTGATGGTGCATCTGCTGCGTTTAAATCTGAGTGTGAACACGGTTTTGCCCCAGTTGTAGAGGTAGATGAGTCTCTTTTTACTCAAAACTCTTTTGTAAGAGTGTTTGGAAAACCAGAAGCTCACAAAGGAAGAAGACTCGCTGTTGCACTTGTATTTGCAAAAGTACAAGATGCTCTTTCTCAAGCTCAAGAGATGATCAAAAAAATCAAAGATGCTTAAGCTTGTCATCTCTCTTGCACTTTCAACATCTCTCTTTGGAGATGTTTATCAAGAGTGTCTAGAGAGTGCAAGAGATGAATATAGTGCTCTGTCTTGCACTGAAAAAGAGCTTATAAGACAAGATAAACTGCTTAATATCGCTTATAAAAAGGCGATGAAGAGAGTTGAGTCTTTTCGTAAAGATGATTTACGAAATGTACAAAGATTGTGGATCCGATATAGCGATGCTAAATGTAATTTTTACTACCATAAGCATAGTGGTTCAGCAGGACTTGGGGAAGCTTCTGAGTGTAAACTTCGTGAAACAAAACAAAGAATTCAAGAATTAAACGAGATAGAATGAAAATAGTACTTTTAGATGCCTTAACATTTGGTGATACCCCTTTAGATGGTTTTAGCACTCTTGGTGAGGTTGTGGTGTATGATAAAACTACACCCGATCAAACGCAAGAGAGACTAACAAACGTAGATGTTATTGTTACTAACAAAGTTGTTATTACAAAAGAACATATGCAAAATACCCCATCACTCAAACTTATCTGCATCGCTGCAACAGGGATGAACAATGTAGATCTAGTAGCTGCAAAAGAGCTGGGTATTGAGGTGAAAAATGTAGCAGGGTACTCTACAGATTCAGTAGTACAACACACATTTGCGATGCTTTTGTATCTTATATCTCATTCACGATACTATGATGAGAGTGTAAAAGATAAGAGCTACTCAAAAAGTGGACTCTTTACAGATGTGAGCCACCCTTTCTTTGAGATTAAGGGGAAAAAGTGGGGGATCATAGGTCTTGGAACTATAGGTCGAGAGGTTGCAAAAGTGGCAACTGCATTTGGTGCTGAGGTTTTTTACTACTCTACAAGTGGAGTAAATCGTACAGAAGATTTCCAAAGAACAACTCTGCCAAACATGCTACAGACTTGTGACATCATCACTATCCATGCCCCACTCAATGAAAAAACACAGGGGCTTTTAGCTTATGAACAACTGTTCATGTGTAAAGATGGTGCAGTGGTTTTAAACCTTGGGCGTGGTGGTATTATCGATGAGGAGGCAGTTGCAAGGGTTGTAGATGAAAAAGATATCAAGATAGGGCTTGATGTTTTTACAAAAGAGCCACTCGATATAACATCACCCCTTTTAGCTGTGAAAAATAAAGAAAATCTCTATCTCACTCCACACATTGCATGGACCTCTCTTGAAGCACGTCAAAAACTTATAGCACTTGTGATAGAGAATATCAAAGAGAGTTTTCAAGCCTAGTTATGGCTGAGCTTACTCTCTTTCTTGCTGCATTTTTAGCAGCAACCATCTTACCTTTTTCTTCAGAAGCTGCGTTTGTTGTAGCCCTTCAAAACGATATGCCACTCTCAAATGCAATGCTCTTTGCCTCAAGTGGTAATGTTTTAGCAGTAGTGCTTAACTACTACTTGGGCTATTTTTTATATGAAAAAACAAAAACAAAACTGCTTGGTTCAAAAACGGGTAAAAAAGCTTATGAGTATGGACACATGTATGGTTACTTTGCACTACTGCTTTCATGGCTTCCCATCATTGGAGATCCACTCACGTTAGTTGCAGGTGTGTTGCGTTTGCGTTTTGTTTGGTTTGTTGTTATTGCGGGAAGTTTGCGTGTAGCTCGTTATTATCTTTTAGCAGTTGTGGTATAATTGATATAGAGGGGTATTTATGAGATTTGTTGTATTGTTATTGCTCTCTTTTACACTACTGTTTTCATCACGTGCACAACCTTTGGAAAAAGTTTCACTACAACTTCAATGGTTAGATCAGTTTCAATTTGCTGGGTATTATATTGCAAAGCAAAAAGGGTTTTACAAAGATGTAGGACTTGATGTTACTTTGCAAAAATATACAAACGACACAGATGTAGTGAAGAATGTTGTTCAACATAAAAGTACATACGCAATAGGGCGTTCAAGCCTTGTAAAATCTCGTGCAGAGGGTTACAAGATCGTTTTACTTGCTGCTATTTTTCAAAACTCTCCATTAGAGCTCATTGCACTGAAGTCTTCGCAAATAAAAACTATACAAGATTTTGAACATAAAACAATTATGATGACAAAAGATGCAAGTGAAACAGTTGCTATTGATGCGATGATTACAACAAGTTTTATCGATAAAGGCACCATTAGTTATGTTGACCATACATTTGATATCAATGATCTTATAGAAAAAAAAGTAGATCTTTATGCAGGATATAGTTCAAATGAACCCTATATTCTGCAACAAAAAGGGATCAAATTTGTAGAATTCAATCCAAAAGAGAGAGGTTTTGACTTTTATGGTGATATCCTTTTTACAAGTGAAGATGAACTTAGCAACCATCCAAAAAGAGTAGCTGCGTTTAGAAAGGCATCCCTAAAAGGGTGGCAATATGCTTTTGAACATATTGATGAGAGTGTAGATCTTGTTTACAAACATTATAACCCTCAACATAAAACAAGAGCAGCACTTTTGTATGAAGCAAAGGTTTTAAAACATTTAGCATACACAAAAGGTGTGGTACTTGGTGATATAGAAGATAATAAAATACAAAGAATTTTTGATGCATATAAACTTATGGGGATTGTGAGTGGAACGATTGATCTTGAAGAGTGTATCTATCAAGATATCAAGTTTACAAAAAAAGAAAAAGAGTATCTTCAAAAAAAAGGTGAGATAAAAATCTGTGTTTTGCCAAATGCAAAACCTTATAGTGCTATCGAAGATGGTAAGTATGTTGGCATTGGTGCTCAGATTTTAGAACTTACTCAAAAAGAGCTTGATATACATTATAAGCTTGTAGATAGTAAAAGTTGGGTTGAATCTTTAAAAAAAGGGATGAATAAAGAGTGTGACATCTTGCCAATCGCTGCAAAAACACCATCCCGTGAACATTTTTTCCGTTTTACAACTCCGTATCATTATGAGCCTCTAGTAATAACAACAATAAAAGGTGTCAATTATATTATCGATTTTGATACTGTTTTAGATAAAAGCTTCTCAGTTTCACGGGGTCAGTCGTTTATCGAGGATCTGCAAGCACGCTATCCAAATGTAAAACTTACTATTGTTGAGTCAACACAAGAGGGGTTACAAGGGGTACTCAATGGAAAGTTTTATGGGCATATTGATGTACTCATAGCAAGTGCATATGCTATTAAAAATATGGCACAAAACAGTTTACAGATCTCTGGACAGTTTGATAAAAAGGTAGAGGTGAGTTTTGGCGTTCGTAAAGATGATCCTGTTTTGTTTAGTATTTTTGAAAAGCTCTCACGAGATATCAAACCTATGGATCTTCAGCAGATCCTTAACAGTTGGGTACAAGTAACATACACAAATACGACCTCTTATAAGTATCTGTATGAAGCTTCAACGGCAGTGGTTGTGTTTTTTTTGATTTTTCTTTTCAAACATTATGTACTCAACAAGAAAAACAAACAACTCCAAGAGCTTCAAACAAAGGTTTTAGAGATCAATCAAAATCTGGAAAAAAAGATTGCTCACGCTGTTGCTGATCTTGAAAAAGCACAAGAGGTAGCAAAAACAGGCTCATGGATACTTGATATCAAAACCAAACATCTTAAATGGTCTAAAGAAACATTTAAAATCTTTGAAGTTGATTCAAAGAGTGTAAGTGAAGAGGAGCTTTTTGAGATATTTCTTAGTAAAGTTCATCCTGAAGATGTGGAGAAATTACAATCAACCTATGAGGACTCCCTTATATTTAACAAGCCGTATCGTGTTGAACATAGGTTACTCATGGAAGATGGTAGGATAAAACATGTGCTTGAGCAGTGTAAAACGATCTACGATAAAGATGGAGAGCCACTACTTTCACATGGTACAGTACAGGATGTGACAGAGCGTGTTTTGATCAAAGAGGAACTCAAACGCAAAGATGATTATCTTCTTCAACAATCTCGCTTGGCACAGATGGGGGAGATGCTATCAATGATAGCTCACCAATGGAAACAACCTCTTGGTGCGATATCTGCAACTCAAGTTGCCATAAAAACTGTTGTTAAGCTTGAAAAGTATGATTTAAGTGATCCAAAAGAGCGAGAAGCATTTTATATCTATCTTGATGAAAGATTAGATAAGATCGCTCTTTATGTGCAAAATCTCTCACAGATCATTAGAGATTTTAGTACATACTACAAACCACATACACAACCTAGTAAACTGTATATCGATGATGTTTTAACAAAAGCTTTTAGACTTGTAGAAGATATGCTTAAGAGTCACAATATACAAACAGAATTTTTACTTCAAAGTGATACAAAGATCATGATGCATGAAAATGAATTTATGCAGGTAGCTTTAAATATCTTTTCAAATGCAAAGGATCAGTTTGTAGTAAAAGAGATTGAGAACCCTTTGTTGAAAGTAAGAAGTTTTACAAAAGAGCAAAAAGTTTTTATTGAGATTGAGGATAATGCAGGGGGAGTTGATGAAGCGATCATCGACAAGATATTTGATCCTTATTATTCAACAAAGCTAGATAAAAATGGAACAGGACTTGGGCTGTATATGTCTAAAATTATCTTAAAAGATTATCATAATGGTGATATTTATGTAAAAAATGGCAAAGATGGTGCTATATTTACGATTATAATTGAAGTGCAACTAGATGAGGAGAGTTAATGGAGATATTTGAGTGTGATGTACTGATTATTGGTGCTGGTGGAGCAGGGCTGAGCAGTGCCATATTTGCCAAAGAGGCAGGTGCGGATGTGTGTGTGCTGACAAAAGAGTACCCTACAAGAAGCCAGACATGTATGGCTCAAGGCGGTATAAACGCAGCCTTTTCAAATGTGAGTGAAGATAGTGTTGATGCGCATATTGCCAACACTCTCAAGTCTGCTCATGGTCAAGCAGATGAGGAAGCGGTACGTTTTATGTGCTCAGAAGCAAAAGAGGCAGTGGAGTGGCTCGATAGCATAGGGGTATGTTTTTCACGTACTCAAGATGGCAAGATTGCTCAAAGACGACTTGGGGGAGCATCTGCTCCTAGAGCTTGTTATGCACAAGATTATACAGGACTTAAGATACTCCATACACTCTACGACAAGGCTCTTGCTTTGGGGATAGAGATGAGAGCTGAGAAGTATCTCTTGGAGCTACTCAAGGGTAAAGATGGTGAGATAGCAGCAGCATTGATACTTGATATTCGTAGTGGAAAAAAAGAGCTCTATAAAGCAAAATCTATCATCCTCGCAACTGGTGGATATAGCAGGATCTACGATACAAACTCTACAAACTCCACAGCATCGACTGCTGATGGTATTGCAGCAGCTGCAAGAGCGGGTGCTGATCTTGTAGATATGGAGTTTGTTCAGTTTCACCCAACATCATTGAAAAACTCAAGCATACTGATAGGGGAATCAGCTCGTGGAGAGGGTGGGTATCTGCTTAACTCCAAAGGGGAGAGATTTTGTGATGAACTTGCTCCTCGTGATGAGGTGAGTCGTGCTATAAATGCAGAGATAGAAAAAGGTGAAGAAGTTTTTTTAGATATTCGCCATCTTGGAGAGCGTTTTATCGATGAGAATCTTCCTCAAGAGAGAAAACTTGCAAAACTGTATGAAAATATTGATCCTGTGTATGATCTTATCCCTATCAAGCCAGCTGCACACTACACTATGGGTGGGGTTAAGGTAGATAACAATTCACAAACTAACATAAAAGGTTTGTTTGCCTGTGGTGAGTGTGCTAACCACAGAGTACATGGTGCAAACCGTCTGGGTGGCAATGCACTTTTAGAGATAGTGGTGTTTGGAAAAGAAGCGGGAAAAGCCGCAGCAACTTATGCAAAAAACAACCATCTTCCCTCTCCACACATAAAACATAGTTTTTACGATAGTGTAGCTAAGTGTAGCAATGAGATAGATTTTTACCAAAAACAAAGAGAGCTTGGGGAGTTACTTTATAAAAATGTAGGGATTGTTCGCACACATGAGCAGATGCAAGAGGCATTGTGTATACTTGAGAAGATGCAAGAGGATCTACCAAAGATGGGTGTTTTAGATAGTTCTGAGGTGTATAACACTAACATGATAGAGTTTTTATCGTTTGCAAATATGTTAGAGGTAGCACAAAAAGTTATAGAGAGTGCATTGGCAAGAGAGAGCAGTTGTGGTGCTCACTATATAAAGGAGTAGCAAGATGAAGATAAAAATAGAGCGTATCGAACATGTGCAAGAGTACACTTTAGCATACGATGATGCTACTTTACTTGAGGCTTTGGAGTTTATAAAAACGCATGAAGATGCAACACTGAGCTACTCAAGTGGATGTCGTAGCAGTGTGTG